>NZ_CP059209.1:358817-636273 GCF_014252075.1 Blattabacterium cuenoti | reverse complement strand
AAAATTTAAAATTTAAAAATTGAATCAAAATTTTTATCTTTCACAATAAATAAATTCAATATCTATTATATTATTCAATCTAACAAAACATAAGAAATAAAAATAAAATTTTTGAAAAAAAACTTACACAATCATAGAATAAGAATTTAGTTTATGTGTTATAAAACTGAAAAAATATTAGCAAAAATTTTTCAAATTCAAGGATTTTATGAGTTTTCTCATAATTTTGACTTGAAAAAATGGGGAACTATAACTCTTATTGTAATTGGTAAAATCTTATTTTTTACTGTATTATTAATAATTTTAAAATTTATTTTCAATAGAGGGGTCCGTTTTATAGGAAGAAGAATTGTGAGCTCTACTCATTTTGTTTGGGATAACATTTTATATGAAAATAAAGTTTTTGATAGTTTATCCCATTTTTTCCCTTTATCTATTGGTTTTCTATTAATTGAACCTTTTTTTAGAAATTATCATACAATTGTCATTTATTTAGAAAAAACATTCGATATTTTATTTGTTTTAATCGTTTTACAATTTTTAATTAGAGTTGTAAATTCCATAATGAGAATAGCTACAAGTGAAAACAATCATCAAACCATAGCTGTCCGTTCTTTTTCACAATTACTAAAAATTATATCCATTATATTTTGCGTTTTAGTTATCATTGCTATCCTTACAAAAAATGATTTAATTACTGTACTTACTAGTTTAGGAGCTATAACAGCTATTGTTATATTAGTTTTTAGGGACACTATTCTGGGATTTGTTTCTGGGGTACAAATGGCTTCTACTAAAATGATAAAAGTAGGAGACTGGATAGGAATTCCAAAATACAGTATAGAAGGAACGGTTATAGAAATCAATTTAACTTCTGCAAAAATAGAGAATTTTGATAAAACTATAACCAGTGTGCCAACTTATGATTTAATTTCTACAGCTGTAACTAATTTTGAAGTCATGCGTCAAAAGAACATACGTAGAATCAAAAGATCCATATTATTTAATATACAATCTTTTCATTTTTGTAACTCAGATAAATTAAAAAAATTTCAACATGTTTACTTAATTAAAAATTATATTCAAAAAAAACAAAAAGAAATAAATATTTTCAATAAAGAAAAAAATGTTGATATTCGCATAGATCTTAATGGAAGAAGATTAACGAACATTGGTCTATTTCGTCAATATGCATTGGAATATTTGCATCAACATCCACGAATATCACAATTAGAAACACTTATGGTCAGACACTTAGAGCCTACTCCTTATGGACTTCCTGTTGAATTATACTGTTTTACAAACACTTCTGAATCCATTAAATATGAACAAATACAAGCTAGTGTTTTTGATCATTTACTGACAGCTGCTAGAGAGTTTAATTTAGAAGTGACACAAGTCACTAAGAAAGAATTTTTTTAAATGGTAAAGTTAAGTGTTAATTTAAATAAAATAGGGACATTAAGAAATGCAAGAGGAGGAAATATCCCCAATCTTTTACAGATAGCAATAGATGTTCAAAAATTTGGATGTCAAGGAATTACTATTCATCCACGTCCTGATGAAAGACATATTACATATCAGGATGTTTACGATATTAATTCTGTGATAAAGACGGAATTAAACATTGAAGGAAACCCTACTGAAAAATTCATGAAACTCGTATTGAATGTAAAACCAGATCAAGTGACCTTAGTTCCTGATCATAAGAATGCTATTACTTCAAATTCAGGATGGAATACGATTTTTCATTGTCATTTTTTAACTCAAAAGATAAAAATATTAAAGAATCATGGAATTAGAACTTCTATATTCCTAGATCCAGATCCTAAATTGGTTGTATCTGCGGCTAAAACGGGATCGGATAGAATAGAATTGTATACTGGAAATTTTTCTGTCGGATATTCTAAAAAAGAATGGGATAGTATTAATCCCTATATTGAAACAGCGAAAGAAGCTATTAAAAATCATATGCTTGTCAACGCTGGACATGATCTAAATTTAGATAATATTTCTTTTTTAATTAGAAAAATACCGAATCTAGCAGAAGTATCTATAGGACATGCTTTAATTAGCGAGTCTTTATACATGGGATTAGAAAACACAATTCAAAGTTATTTGAAAAGAATTCATAAAGAAACATTAAAGGGACAGAGTAAAATGATATGATAAATATGATATTACATTCTAAAATTTTAGGATCTGGTTCTCCTATCCTGGTTTTTCACGGATTATTTGGAAATGGAGAAAATTGGAATTCTTTTGCTAAAAAATTTGACAAAAATTATCAAATTCATTTAATAGATATTCGAAATCATGGAAAGAGTTTTTTTTCAGAAAAAATGGATTATGATGTAATATCAAAAGATATATTGAATTATATATCCTATTACGATTTAGATAATCCTATATTGTTAGGACATTCTATGGGAGGAAGGGCTGTGATGAAATTTTCGATAAAGTATCCTCTTATTCCAAAAAAAATTATTATTGTAGATATCAGTCCTAATGCTTATAGGAATGCAGATCAAGAAAATTTAATTCATGTTTTAAAAAAAGTTAATTTTGATACCATAAAAACAAGAAAAGATCTTGATGCTTTTCTAAAACCATGGATTCCTGATGTAGAAATGCGATTGTTTTTTTCAAAATGTACTCATAGACAAAAAGACGGTAAACTTGGTTTTCATTTTTTTTTATTTGGCATTGAAAAAAATTATGATTGTTTAATTCGTCAGAAAATTGGAAAAGGTTTATACAATGGCCCTTCACTTTTTTTGCGGGGAGAAAACTCAGATTACCTTTTACCAAAAGATTATGATTCTATTCTCAATTTATTTCCAAAAGCAGAAATTATAACCGTAAAAAAATCTAAACATTGGATTCATGTAGACAACCCACTAGATTTTCATAGAAAAATAAATTTTTTTTTAAAAAAAACATAATTCCTATATTATTGTCTTAACTTGCAAAAGTTACACAATTTCTTAAATTTACAATTAAATAAAAATAATTTTATGGTTTTTGATCTTGATAGGATTCGAAATTTTTATTCGAATTTTCAATTTCGAATTGAAAAAATTCGGAATATAATAGATCATCCTTTGACTTATTCAGAGAAAATTTTCTATTCTCATTTATTAAATGTAAAAGAAATAGATTCTAAATCAAAAAATTTTAGAAATCAACGTTACATGAATTTTTTACCAGATCGTCTTGCCATGCAAGATGCAACTGCTCAAATGACGTTACTTCAATTTATGCAAACACAAAAATGTAAAACATTTTTGCCTACTACTATTCATTGTGATCATCTGATATATGCAAAAAGTGGATCAAAGATAGATTTATTAAATGCTATAAAAGAAAATGAAGAAATTTATAATTTTTTAAAATCGGCATCACATAAATATGGAATAGATTTTTGGGGGCCGGGGTCAGGAATCATTCATCAAATTATTTTAGAAAATTATGCTTTTCCTGGAGGTATGATTATAGGAACTGATTCTCACACTCCTAATGCTGGAGGATTAGGGATGTTAGCAATAGGAGTAGGAGGAGCTGATGCTGCAGAGGTTATGTCTGGTTATTTTTTAGAGGTTAAGTTTCCTAAAATAATTGGAGTTCATTTAAAAGGAAAGATGAATGGGTGGACTTCCCCCAAAGATATAATACTAAAATTATCTGGAATGATTGGAGTTTCAGGTGCTACAAATCATATTATTGAATATTTTGGAGAAGGAATTAGCCATATTTCTTGTGTAGGGAAAGCGACAATATGTAATATGGGAGCAGAAATAGGAGCGACTGCTTCTTTATTCCCATATGATATTAGAATGAAAAATTATTTGGATAAAAATGAAAGAGAAAAAGTTTCTACTATGACTGAAAAAATGAAAGATTTTCTGAAAGCAGACATAGAAGTTTATCGTAATCCACATAATTATTATGATCAAGTAATAGAAATAGATCTAGATGTTTTAGAACCATATATTAATGGTCCTTTTACTCCTGACAAAGCGACTCCTATTTCTAAAATGAAAGAAGAAGCGGTGAAAAACAATTGGCCAACTAAGATAGAAGTTGGATTAATTGGTTCATGTGCAAATTCTTCTTTTGAAGATTTATCAAAAGCAATATCTATTGTTCAACAAGCAAAAAATAAAAAATTAAAAATATCTTCTGAATATTTAGTAACACCAGGATCAAATAAAGTTTACTATTTGATGAAAGAAAAAGGTTTTATTTATGATTTTCAATCTATTGGAGCAAAAATATTTTCTAATGCTTGTGGCCCTTGCATTGGACAATGGTTTAGAAATAGTGATAAAAATAATGTGAAAAATACGATTATTCACTCTTTTAATAGAAATTTTTCATCTCGTAATGATGGAAATCCAAATACATATGCTTTTATTGCTTCTCCGGAGATTGTTACTGCTTTGGTTTTCTCTGGAGATTTAACTTTTGATCCTAGAAAGGATACATTAAAAAATGATAAGGGTGAATATGTTAAGTTTGAAAAACCTAAGGCGATGGAACTTCCTAAAAGAAATTTTAAAATAGAGGAATTAGGATATGAATTTCCTTCAGGAGATAAAGATAAGTTATCTGTAATAATAAAAAAAAATTCGAAGAGATTACAAATTTTATCTCCATTTCCAGCATGGAATGGAGATCATTTGCTTAATGTAAGACTTTTAATGAAAATTAAAGGAAAATGTACGACTGATCATATTTCAATGGCTGGACCTTGGCTAAGGTATAGAGGTCATTTGGAAAAAATTTCTGAAAATTTATTAATAGGGGCTGTTAATGCTTTTAATCATAAAAGAAACAAAATAAAAAATATTATAACAGGAAATTATGGAACGGTTCCTGATATAGCTAAATTTTACAAATCAAAAAATATTCACTCCTTGATTGTAGGAGAGGAGAATTATGGAGAAGGTTCTTCAAGAGAACATGCAGCAATGGAACCTC
Source organism: Blattabacterium cuenoti (assembly GCF_014252075.1). NCBI lineage: Bacteria > Pseudomonadati > Bacteroidota > Flavobacteriia > Flavobacteriales > Blattabacteriaceae > Blattabacterium > Blattabacterium cuenoti. The sequence continues at coordinate 631,290 of NZ_CP059209.1, read as the reverse complement.
GTTTTTTAGGAGTTCGTGTTGTTCTTGTTAAATCCTTTTCCAGGATACATGAGAATAATTTAAAAAAACAAGGAGTTTTAGCTTTAACCTTTCTAAATCCTTCTGATTATCAAAAAATTCAAGAGGAAGATATTTTTAATTTTTATATAAGAGATATTACCCCAAAAGAAAATATAAATGTGGAATTGATTCATTATAATGGAGATAAAGAAAAAATTCGAGTTAAACATTCTTATAATGAAAGGCAGATTCAATGGTTTAAAGCTGGTTCTTCTTTGAATTTCATTAAAAAAAATCAAATTTTTATTGCATGAAGATTATCAAAAAATTTTTTCTAAAAAGTATTCAAATTTACCAAGTAGGTATATCTCCATGGATAGGAAATAACTGCAGATATGTTCCTACATGTTCAGATTATATGATTCAGTCTATGAAAAAATTTAACATTTTTAGATCTATTTTCATGGGCCTTAAAAGAATTATTAAATGCAATCCATGGGGGGATTCAGGTTTTGATCCTCCTAAGATTTAATTTTGTATGAAAATGTTAGAATATATTAATTGGGATCCAATTTATAAATTTTATTTATGGAAAGGCTTTTCTATCCACATTTATAGTCTAATGTTTATCATTTCTTTTTTGTTAGGATGGTGTATAATGAAATTCATTTATAAAAGTGAAAATATACATCAAAAATATTTGGATCCTTTGTTAATATACACTTTCCTTGGAACTATTATTGGAGCGAGATTAGGACAAGTTTTTTTTTATGATTTTTCATATTTTTCGGATCATTGGATAGAAGCATTACTTCCTATTAGAGAAAACAATCGTCACTCTTTATTAGGTTTGATAAAGGGTTATGAATTTATTGGTTACAGAGGATTGTCTAGCCATGGGGCTACTATAGGAATTATTTTATCCAGCTTTTTTTATAGTAAAAAAATACTTAAAAAATCTTTTGTTTGGATATGTGATAGACTATGTATATCTGTCTCTATATCAGCTGTTTTTATTAGGATAGGAAATTTTTTTAATTCTGAAATAGTAGGAAAACCATGTAATGCTAAATTGCCATGGGCAGTGAAATTTGTACAAATGGATACAGAATATGGAGAAATAGTCCCTAGACATCCTGCGCAAATATATGAATCGATTAGTTATCTATTCATTTTTTTATTGTTGTGGCATTTATATAATAATAAAAGAAGAAAAATTGAAGATGGATTTTTATCTGGTATATTTTTTACTTTTCTTTGGTCTGCACGTTTTATATTAGAATTTTTAAAAGAACCACAAGGAAAGGAAGTTTTTAATTTTTTATATTTAAACACAGGACAATGTCTAAGTATTCCTTGTATTATTTTTGGATTATTTCTTCTTAAATTAAGAATCAAAAATATTTTTTGTTATCATGAAAAAAATTAATGTTTTTTTTCCACTGATAGTGTTTTTATTACTTTTTATTCTTTCTTCTGAAAGAAGTGATCATGATTTTTTTTTAGATTTAAATATGGGAGTGGGAGATCTATTGGAAATAAAATTCATTAGACATGGAGAATTATATATGAGAAATAAAAATTCTATCATCAAAAAAATAGATATAGAATTAGCATATAGAGATACAGAAAAAATGAATGGATTAAAATACAGATCTTTTTTGGAAGAAAATAGAGGAATGTTGTTTTTGCTAAATAACCAAGAAGAATATAAAAAGATTGATATGAAGAATATGAGAATTCCTTTAGATATTATTTATATAAATCAATTTGATACTGTAATTTTTGTGAATAAGGATGTTAGTCCTATGAGAGATTTTGAAATAGTTGATTTTTCTTCGAAAATAAAATATGTTTTAGAAATTAATGCTGGAATGTCAGAAAAATGGGGAATAAAAGAAGGAATCACAAAAATAACTTGGTTTTTAAATTAAAAAAATGAAAATTGATTATATATATCTTTGTCTTTAACTTTAAAATTAAAAAAAATTAAAAGTATTATGGTTTTTATATCTGAAAAAGCTAAAAATAAATTAATTACTCTTATGAAAGAGGAAGGTTTTTCTCATAATGTTTCTTTCGTAAGGTTTGGTGTTAAAAGTGGAGGATGTTCAGGGATGTCATATGAACTGACTTTTGATCAAGAAAAACAAAAAGGAGACAAACTCTTTCAGCATCAAGAAATGAATATATTGATAGATCAAAATAGTATTCCTTATTTAGAAGGAACAACGTTGGAGTATTCAGATGGATTAAATGGAAAAGGATTTTATTTTACAAATCCTAACGCAAAACATACTTGTGGGTGTGGAAAAAGTTTTTCATCATAAATCATAATGAAAGAAAACAACAAAATACTAAAAGATTTTACTGAATCTGAGTATAAATATGGATTTTATACTCCAATAGAATCAGATAAAATCCCTATAGGATTAAATGAGGATATTATTCGCCTAATAACGGAAAAAAAAAATGAACCAACATGGATGTTAGAATGGAGATTAGAATCCTATTATATGTGGAAAAAAATGAAAACTCCAAAATGGGCGAATATAAAATATCATGTTCCAAAATTTCAAGAAATAAGTTATTATTCCGCTCCTAAAAAAAAAATAAACTTAAATAAGTTAGAAGAAGTAGATACAGAATTAATAAATACATTTGAAAAATTAGGAGTTCCTATAGAAGAAAGAAAAAGCCTTTCTGGAGTAGCTACAGATATCGTATTAGATTCCGTTTCTTTAGCCACTACATTTCAGAAAAAATTGAAAGATAAAGGAATAATATTTTGTTCTATTAATGATGCTTTAAAGGAATATCCAGATATTGTTAGAAAATATTTAGGTTCAGTAGTTTCAAAAAAGGATAATTTTTATGCAGCTCTTAATTCCGCTGTTTTTTCAGATGGTTCTTTTTGTTATATTCCAAAAGGAATTCGTTGTCCTATGGAATTATCAACATATTTTCGCATTAACGAAAAAGGAACAGGTCAATTTGAAAGAACTTTGATAATTGCAGATAAAGATTCTTATGTGAGTTATTTAGAAGGATGCACTTCCCCTCAAAGAAGTGAAAATCAATTACATGCAGCTGTCGTGGAAATTATAGCTTTGGAAAATTCTGAAGTCAAATATTCTACTGTTCAAAATTGGTTCCCCGGAAATAAAAAAGGAGAAGGAGGAGTTTTTAATTTTGTTACAAAACGTGGATTATGTGAAAAAAAAGCAAAAATATCTTGGATACAAGTAGAAACAGGTTCTTCTATCACTTGGAAATATCCATCTTGTATTCTGAAAGGAGATTTTTCTATGGGAAAATTTTATTCTTTAGCCTTGACTAAAGATTTCCAACAAGCAGATACGGGGACCAAAATGATACATATCGGTAAACATACAAAGAGTGTAATTATATCAAAAGGAATATCTGCAGGGAAAGCCCAAAATAATTATAGAGGATTGGTTAAAATGACTTCTCAAGCCGTTCATTCACGAAATTTTTCTCAATGCGATTCTTTATTAATAGGAGATCAATGTGGAGCGCATACTTTTCCATACATTCATGTATATAATAATTCTACTTCTCAAGTAGAACACGAAGCAACTACCTCAAAGATAGGAGAAGAACAAATTTTTTATTGCAATCAAAGAGGGATTGATACAGAAAAAGCTATTTCTTTAATAGTTCATGGTTTTAGCAGTGAAATTTTAAAAAAATTGCCTATGGAATTTGCAGTAGAAGCTCAAAAACTTTTAGAAATATCTTTGGAGGGGTCTGTTGGGTAACGTTCAAATAATTATGTTAAGTATAAAAAATTTACATGTATCTATAGAAGATAAAGAAGTTCTGAAAGGAATTAATTTAGAAATAAATGCAGGAGAAACTCATGTGATCATGGGACCCAATGGTTCTGGAAAAAGTACTCTTGCTTCTATAGTAGCCGGAAAAAAAGAGTATAGAATAACTGAAGGAGATATTTATTTTTTGAATAAAAATTTGATAAATTTATCTCCAGAAGAACGCGCACATTTGGGAATTTTTCTTTCTTTTCAACATCCAATAGAAATACCAGGAATTTCCGTTATTAATTTTATAAAAACATCTATAAATTCTATACGAAAAGCAAGAGATCTGAATAAAATATCTGCTAAAGAAATATTATTGAAAATAAAAGAGACTTCTTCCAGATTAAATATTGAAAAAGATTTTGTTTATCGTTCTCTAAATGAAGGATTTTCAGGAGGAGAAAAAAAACGGAATGAAATATTTCAAATGATAATGTTAGATCCTTTATTATCAATTTTAGATGAGGTAGATTCAGGATTAGATATAGATGCTTTACGTGTAGTTTCTCAGGGAATTAATACTTATCGAAATAAAAAAAATTCTGTTTTAATTATTACTCATTATAAGAGATTGTTAGATCATATTCTAACAGATTATATTGTACATATTTTATATAATGGTAAAATTATTCAATCGGGAAATAAAAAATTAGCTGAAAAATTAGAAAAAGAGGGATATGACTGGATTGTCAAAAAAAAAGATTGTTCGTTATAATTTTAATTCAATGCAGTTAAAAGAAAAAATAATTTTATTAATTGATAAATTTTTTTCCAAAAAAGAAGAAAATTCTTATATTTCCTTTCTGCAAAAAGAACACATTGATTTTTTTCAAAAAAAAGGATTTCCTTCTTTTACTGAAAATGAAGAGTGGAAAAATACAGATATTAATCCAATTATAAATCAGGATTATCATATAGTTTATGGAAGTAAAGAAGGAAAACATCAAGATGTAGAATTCCGAAAAATTAAAGAATTAATTTTTTTAAAAAGAGAAAAATCTTTTCTTTTGATTTTTATAGATGGAAAATATAATTCTTCTCTTTCTCGACTATCTGGAGTGGAAAATCATGTTATATTATCAAATATAGCTTCACAAAAAGAAAATCAAATTAAAAATTATTATGGAAAATTTTCTTATAAGTATAATGTTTTCTATACTTTAAACACCATCTTTTCAAAAGATGGTGTATATATTTATATACCTGATAATATATTTTTAGAAAAACCTATAGAAATATTGCATATTTCTACTGGTTTAGAATCCCAAAAAATTTTTTTGAATACTAGAAATTTAATTATAGTAGGAGAACATTCTTATGTTAAAGTGATTGAACATTATAAATGTTTAAAAAAACATTTAATTTTTATAAATTCAGTCAGTGAAGTTTACGCTTCAAATCATAGTAAAATTGATTATTATAAGATACAAGATAATTTTGGGGAAACATCTATAATAGATAATACATTTTTAAAACAAAAAAAGTATAGCAAATGTTCCGTTTACACTTTTTCTTTTCAAGGAAATTTTATTAGAAACAATTTGAAATTTTATTCTAGTGGAGAAAAAACTTGTTCTTATTTGTATGGAATTTCTCTTTTATCAGAAAATCAATTTGTAGATCATCATACTTTGATAGATCATTTATATTCCAATGCTTATAGTTATCAATTATACAAGAATATTTTGTTAGATAAATCTAAGGGTATTTTTAGTGGAAAAATAATTGTTAATGAACGTATTCAAGGGATAAATGCTTTTCAAAAAAATAGCAATATTATTCTTTCTGATGAAGCGTATATGTATACTAAACCTCAATTAGAAATTTATTCTGAAGATGTGAAATGTTCACATGGTTGCACTATAGGAAATCTTCAAGAAGAAGAGTTATTTTATCTCCAATCAAGAGGAATTTCTGAAAAAAAAGGAAAAATGTTATTGTTATTCTCTTTTATAGAAGAAATATTAAACCTTATTCATATTTTTGAATTGAAAAAATTTTTCATTCAAAAAATGAAAAAAAAATTAAATAAACACTTATAATCTATATATGTTTTCAGAAGAAGAAATACAGAAAATAAGAAATCAATTTCCAATTTTAAATGAAAAAGTTTATTCAAATCCTTTGGTTTATATAGATAATGCGGCTACTACTCAAAAACCTTTACAGGTTATTCAAGCCACTCAAAATTATTATTCTATAATGAATGCTAATGTTCATCGTGGATTGCATTATCTTAGTCAAAAAGCTACAATACAAGTAGAAAATACAAGAAAAAAAATTCAGAAATTTATTCATGCAAAATATTCTTCAGAAATTGTTTTTACAAAAGGGACTACAGAATCCATTAATTTAGTCGCTTGTAGTATTAGTTCTTTGATAGGAAAAGGAGACGAAATTATTATTTCTTGTTCTGAACATCATTCAAATATTGTTCCATGGCAAATTCTTTGTGAAAAAAAAGGTGCTATTTTAAAAATAATCCCCATTGATGAAAATGGTTTCTTCCAATTAAAGTCTTTTGAATTTTTAATTTCAAGAAAAACAAAAATAGTATCTATTAGTCATATATCTAATGTTTTAGGAATAATTAATCCTATAAAATATATTATTGATAAATCTCATGAATATGGCGCTTTAGTTTTGATTGATGGAGCTCAAGTTCCTTCTAATTTAGATTTGAACATGCAAGATTTAAATACAGATTTTTATGTTTTTTCTGCACATAAAATGTATGGACCTACTGGAATTGGAGTCTTATATGGAAAAAAAGAAATATTGGAAACTATTTCTCCTTATCAATTTGGAGGAGAAATGATTGAAAATGTTAGTTTTGAAAAAACAACTTATTCCGATTTACCTTTTAAATTTGAAGCAGGGACTCCAAATATAGAAGGAATCATTGTATGGGGATCGGCTATAGATTTTGTGGAAAAAATTGGAATATCAAATATTCAATCTTATAAAGAAAAACTTTTGTCATATGCAATCCAAAGTTTAAGTTCCATAGATGGAATTCAATTATATGGAGAAACTAAAGATTTTTCTCAAAAATCCAGTATTATTTCTTTTAATTTAAATAAATTACATTGTTTTGATGTAGGAAGTGTTTTAGATCGTTTAGGGATTTCTGTTCGTACAGGACATTTGTGCGCTCAGCCATTAATGAACTTTTTTAAAGTTTCAGGGATGGTTCGTGCTAGTTTCTCTGTGTATAATACTTTTAAAGAAATAGATTGTTTATTTGAAGGTCTTTTAAAAGCAAAAAAATTGTTATTAAAGTATTAAAAATTTTATGACTTACGCTATTGTAAATATACAAGGGAAGCAATTCCAACTTATTGAAAATAAATATGTTTATGTTCCTTATATTTCTTCTATGAATTTGGGAGATAAAATGTTTTTAAACCAAGTTTTTTTGTTTTCTAAAAAAGGAATTCCTTTTTTTGGAGATCCTTTTTTAGAAAATATAAGTGTTCAAGTAGAAATATTACAACATATAAAAGGAAGTAAAATTATTATTTTCAAAAAAAATAGAAGAAAAGGATATAAAGTAAAAAATGGATTTAGACCTATTTTTTCAAAAATTAAAGTGATTTCTTTTTTAGAAAAAAACAAAAATTAAAAATGGCTCATAAAAAAGGTTCAGGAAGTTCTAGAAATGGAAGAGATTCAATCGGAAGAAGATTAGGTGTTAAAATATATGGAAATCAATATGCGAATTCCGGAAACATAATAGTTCGACAACGTGGAACTAAACATCACCCTGGAAAAAATGTAGGAATAGGAAAAGATCACTCTTTATATGCTATAAAAAGTGGATATGTTTATTTTAAGAAAATAAAAAAAAATAGATCAGTTGTTTCTGTTATATCAAGAAAAAAGACTGGGTAGTTCAAATAGGATAGAACAACAGTTTCCTAAACTGTAGGTTGTGGGTTCGAATCCCTCCCCGGTTACAAGTGGAAAAATGGTCCCAGCTGGATTTGAACCAGCGACTCCCTGATTATGAGTCAGGTGCTCTAACCAACTGAGCTATGGGACCAGTGAAAAAATGGGTTTCTTGCAATTTTACAATATTATTTTTCCTGTTACAAATTTTTCTGAATTTTTTTTTATATCATTTATAATTTTCGTCAAAACTATTATTAAATAAATGAATTTCATTAAAAATGAAAAATTATCTTCAATATTTTCTATAGAAATAGCAGAAATTCTGAATGAAGAAGAAGAAATTAGAAATAAAAATAACGAAAAATTTTTGGTTACTTTGATTAAAGTATGCATAACTCCCGATATGAATTTAATAAAAGTCTATATCAGAATTTTTCCTTATTTTAATAAGGAAATTTTAGAATTTATACGTTCCAAATCTAGATTTTATAGAAAATTACTTTCTAAAAGACTTAGATATCGTGTGAAAAAAATCCCAAGATTAGATTTTTTGTATCAATAAAAGATTAAGTTTTTGAAAACAGAATTTTATATATCTGTACGCTATTTTTTTTCTAAAAAAAAAACGAACATTGTAAATGTTATTGTTTTTTTATCTGTTTTATCTCTTAATGTTTCCACATTTTCTCTGGCTATAATTTTATTTGTTTTTTCTGGATTAGAAAATTTGAATAAAAAATTTTATCAAATTCATTATCCTGACATTATCATTTCTTCTAATAAAGGAGATTTATTTTCTGATAACGGAATTATCACAAAAAAAATAAAATCTATAAAAGGAATCATCGCTTTTTCTAAAACTATGGAAAAAAAAGTTTTTTTGCATTATAACAATAAAAAATATTTTTTTTCTTTAAAAGGGGTAGATACAGAATATGAAAAAGTTATGGAAAAATTCAAAAAAATAGATTTAAAAAATACTTTATGTCCTGGTTCTTTAAATGTGTATGTAGGATGGTCTTCTATGACATTTTATTTTCCAATAATATTTAGAAAACAGATCAAAATTCCTTATAAAATTCTATTTTTTTCTTACAAAAAGGATCATAATACTTTTATTCCATTTTTTATTCAAAAAAAAATTTCTATAAAAGGTGTTTTTCAATTTAGTAGAAAAATGGATATAGAATATTTGTTTTGTAATTTATCTGAAATTCAGAATATAATAAAAGAAAAGGGAATTCAAACATTAGAAATAAAAATTCATAAAAAAGCTGACATTCAAAAAATAAAAAATATTTTGATAGAAAAATTGGGATCAAATTTTGATATAATAACACGAACAGAAAAAGAAAAAGCTTTTTACAAAGTTCTGAATACAGAAAAAATATTTGTTTATTTTTTATTTAGTTTAATGACTTTGATTACTGGATTCAATTTATTTAGTGCTATTTTTATTTTGCAATTAGATAAAATAAAAGAACTTTTTACATTATGGTACATTGGTTTTTCTTTATGCAAAATCAAAACTATTTTTTTACATATAGGCTTCTTAATTACTATTTTTGGATGTTTTAGTGGTTTATTTCTGGCATATATAATGTCCTTTATCCAAAAGAAATATCAACTTATTAAAGTAATAGGAAAAATTTCTTTTCCTGTAAAAGTAACAATGTTAGATTCTTGTATAGTTATAAGTATTATTCTTACAATAGGGATTATTATATCTTTTTTTTCTTCAAGAAGAATAAATGAAATGATTTCAGATTATAAATAATATGTTTTTAAGGGTTCTGATGCTTCTACATTAATAAAGATTTCTTTTGCTTCTTTTTCGAATTCTTTGATATTAGGAAATCGATTTGAATAGTGTCCTAATAACAATTTTTTGACTTTAGCTTTCTTTGCTATATGAGCAGCCTGATTGGCTGTAGAATGTCCTGTATTGATCGCTCTACTTTCTTCTGTTTTCAAAAAAGTAGATTCATGGTATAATAAATCTACACATTTTATATGTTCAATTATAGGAAGAGAGAAAGAAGTATCTGAACAAAAAGCGTAAGACAGTCTTTTTGGAGGATCAAACGTTAATTTCTCATTTGGGATTATTCTTCCATCATTTGTTTTGAAATCTTTTCCTAGTTTTAGATTTTTGTAGTCTACAATTTTTATATCAGTAATTTTTTTAATCTCTTCCATATTTAATTTTCTATTACTAGGTTTTTCTTTAAAGAGAAATCCATTAGCATAAATTCTATGTTTTAATGGAATAGAAAAAACTTCTATTTTTTCATTTTCCATGATTTTTTCCAATTTCTTAGATGATAATTCTATATGATCTATACAGTATTTTAGTCTAGTGTAAGACCATTTAAAATGAACATCTATAATTTCTTTTAATCCTTTTGGAGCGTAAATTCTGACAGAATTTTCTCTTCCTAATAAATGAAATGTAGATAACAATCCAATCAATCCAAAAAAATGGTCTCCATGTAGATGAGATATAAATATATGTATTATTCTGTTAAATTTTATTTTTGCTTTTCTTAATTGAACTTGTGTTCCTTCCCCACAATCAATAAGAAAGGAAAACCCTTTCATTTCCAATATTTGAGCAGTGGGATGAAACTGATTTGTTGGGATAGAAGAGTGGCATCCCAAAATAGTTAATGAAGGTTTTTTCATTATTAAAAATTTCTATTATTTATAAACTGAATTAATTTCTTGAAATCTTTGATTTTATGACTGATTTGATTTTTCTGATCAATGTTCATTTCAGAGAAAGTCTGTTTATGATCATTTGGAATAAATATAGGATGATATCCAAAACCTTTGTGGTTAATAATTTTTTTTGAAATTTTTCCAGATGATTTTCTTTTAAAGAAATAATTTTATTTTTCACTGATTTTTAAACAAAAAATACAAAAAAATCTTCTTTTTTGGAAGTGTCTTTTATCACATTTGATAATAATTTTTTTATATTTTCCATGTTATTTTTTGTTTTAGAATATTTTGAGGAATAAATACCAGATTTTCCATTTAAATATTCTACTTTTAATCCAAAATTTTCTGAAAAACAGGGATAGTGTGTTTTTTTAAAAAAAATTTCCAAATTCAGGAATTGAATTTCTAAAATCAATATCTGTCAAAGACAATATATTAAATTTTTGAGATTGATTAGATAGAAAAAAATTTCTTATTTCTTGTTCTTTAAAAATATTGTTTGTGACAAAAAAAAATCTTTTCATATTTTTCTTTTTCTTTTTAATAGAAAAATACTACCTGTAATTATTGTAATGAATGAAAACGTCAAAACGAACCAAAAAATTATATCTGTTTTTTGTGAAAAAACATCTTCATTTTTTATGAGAAAAAACATGCTAAATACAGCAAAAGCGTTGTTGAAAATATGTAATAATATACAGTCTATAATGGAAGATGTGACAAAATAAATAAATCCTATAAAACTTCCAATAAAAAACCCTCCTACAAATTGCCATGGGTTCATGTGTGTTAATCCAAATAAAAATGAGGAAAAAAGAATAGCTTTTATTGGATGTATTTTATTTTTTAACATTCCATTTAAAATGATTCCTCTAAAAAGAACTTCTTCACATATAGGTGCCAATAAGACTGTCGTGGAAAAAAAAGGAATTGGATTTTTAATTTCTTCTTTAAAAAATTCTTCAATTTCTTTATACATATTGCCTAATATAGGACCATCTCTTGGGACTAATGAAGAAATATATTCGTTGACAATAATCATACAAAACATCATAAAAAAAATAATAAAATAAATATACCATGATGAAAATTTCATAGATAAGTCTATGATAAGATTTTTTTTTTGAGATCTATGAGAAATGAAAATAAATAAAAATATGAAAGGAAGAGTATATAATATTGAAAATATCATACTTTCAGGTAAATTAACAGAAATTAATAATCTTCTAAAAATTGCATTGAAAAAATTTAAAACAGTAAATGCAATTATTAATAAAATAGATTCTATGTAATTTATTTTAAAATAATTCTTCATAATCAAAAAAGTTCATTTTTTTTTTGGACATAAGAAATATGTACTTATTGATGAAATTTGATATCATTTTTTTTGAGACGGAAAATATAATTTTGATATTTATACATCAATAATCCACAAAATCGTTTAATTTAGTATTGGTAAAAGTTTATTGATAATTTTCATAATCTTTCCATTTTTTCGATCCTATTTTTCGATCCTATTGAAAGATAAAACAATTAAAATAAATATAGAACTCTTTTAATATAAAAATTAGAAAATTATTATGTCATTATTTGATATAAAATCTATATTTCATAGTTATGAATCCTTTAAAGATAGAAGCATTAGTCCTTCCAAAATTTTTAGACATTATAAATTGTTGGAAATTATAAAAAAATATAATAATACATGCTTTACATCTATTACTCCTATAGGATTTTCCGTAGAAAGAAGAGAAATTTTCAAAATAAAATGGGGGATCGGAAAAATTAAAGTATTTATTTGGTCTCAAATGCATGGAAATGAAACCACGGGAACAAAATCTATGTTTGATATTTTTCATTTTTTTTCAAAACAAGAAAATCATGATTTAGTTAAATTTTTGAAAGAAAGTTTAACTGTTTTATATATTCCAATGTTAAATCCTGACGGATCTGAAAAATTCCAAAGAAGAAATGCTATAAACATTGATTTAAACCGAGATTCTGTTCGTTTACAATCTCCAGAAATGCAAGTTCTTTTTCATGAAATTTACAAAGAATCTCCTCACATTTTATTTAATTTACATGATCAAAGAAGTATTTATAATGTTGGAAATAAATATTTTAATCCTGCAATTTTATCTTTTTTATCACCTTCTGTATCTTCTAAAGAAGTTGATTCTATTCATAGAAAAAAATCTATGGGAATTGTACATTTTATTGCGAAAAAAATTCAAAAAATATTACCCGATGTCGGATCTATAGGTCGGTTTTCTGATGAATTTTATCCTACAGCAACTGGAGATAATCTGCAAAAATTGGGATTTCCTTGTGTTCTTTTTGAAGCAGGAAATTATCCTAAAGATAATCATAAAGAGATAATTAGAAAATATAATGCATTATCCATTCTTGCAGGATTCTATTTTATTTCTTCTCACAAAGAAAATCTTGAAAAAAACTATGAACATTATTTTTCCATTTCAGAAAACAAAAATGTTTTATTAGACAAAATATATCGAAAAGTTCAAATAAAAAAAGATGATAACCAATTTATAATTGATATAGGACTGATGAATTTTGAAGAATTTGATTTCGAAAAGAAAAATCTTTCTTTTATTTCTAAAATCGTTGATATAGGAGATCTATCCAATTTTTTCGCTTATGAAGAATTTATTACTCCAGGTCAAATTTTTTATGGTAAAAAATATCCAGAAATTGGAGATTTGGAATTTTTTAAAGTTTTATAATTTTATTTTTTGAAATTAGAAACTGCTAATTTTGTTCTTCTTTTTTTTCTTCTTCTAGATAGAATAACGCGACCTGATTTTGTATTCATTCGTTTTATAAATCCGTGAACATTTAGTTTTCTTCTGTTAGAAGGCTGATAAGTTCTTTTCATCTTTTCGTAAGATTATAAAAGTTTTTTTTATCTACTATTTTTATCTTTTTTATATTCAATCTTTTTCTAAAAGTGTGAGAATAAAATAAAAGAATCAAAAGTCCAATAATAAAACCTACAAAAAAAAAAGTAACACGTTTTGGAAAACTCATATATAAACATAGACAATCAACAATGATTAAATTACATAAAGTTTTTTATTTTTCATGAAAAAAATTTAGGTAGAATATAAATTGTTTTCATGAAAAATCTAATATATATATTATATGTTTGAAAAGCAAAAAACTATTGCAGAAAAAATTTCTTTGCAAGGATTTGGTTTATATACTGACAAAAAAGTGACTATTACTTTTAAACCAGCTCCAGAACAGACAGGATTTATTTTTATTAGAACTGACGTCAAAGAAAAACCTTGTATAAAGGCACATTTTTCTTTTTTGTTAAAAGAAAAAATAGATCAAGGTCTTATTTTGGAAAAGAATGGATTTAAGATTTATACGATTGAACATGTTCTTGCAGCTCTTACAGGAATGGATTTAGATAATGTTATTATAGAATTAGATAACATAGAAATTCCTATTATGGATGGTTCTTCAAAAGAATTTGTAAAAGCAATTGAAAAAGTTGGAGTAATAGAACAAAATGCAAGCAGAGAATATTATTCGATAAAAGAAATTATTTCTTATGAAAATATAAAAACAGGAGCAGAAATCATAGCTTTTCCCGATAAAAAATTTGAAATCATAACCATAATAGATTTTGATTCTCAATTTGGACAAATTGCGGTTTTAAAACATCTGAATCAATTTAAACATAAAATAGCTAGTTCAAAAACTTTTTGTATTCTTCGGGAAAGAAGAACTAAAAAATCTATAAAATTGAATAATTTATTTTCAATTAATCAACTTAAAATGAAAGAAGAAGCTATATCTTCTTTTTGTTCATTTTCCTATCAAGAATCTAATGAAATAGCTAAACATCTTCTTTTAGATATTATAGGTTTTTTAACTTTAACAGGAGCTAAATTAAAAGGAAGATTAATTTTTTATAAACCTGATAATTATGTTATTATGCAATTTTTAAAGAAATTAATTAAAAAAGTTAAAATTTTTAAAAAGAATGATCTTCCTAAATTTAATTTATCAAAGGATCCTATCTTAGATATAAAAAAAATCATGAAAATATTGCCTCATAAACCTCCATTCCTTATGGTAGATAAAATCATAGATTTAACGGAAAATAGCGTGACAGGAGTTAAAAATGTAACTATGAATGAATCGTTTTTCATAGGTCATTTTCCAAAAGAACCGATAATGCCTGGGGTTTTGCAAGTAGAAGCTATAGCACAAGTAGGAGGAATACTTGTGTTAAATAAATTAAACAATCCTGAATTGTATTCTACTTATTTTTTAAAAATAGATAAAGTTAAATTTAAACATAAAATAGTCCCTGGAGATATAATTATTTTTAAAGTTGATTTATTGGAACCTATGAAAAGAGGAATAGTTTATATGAAAGGAAAAGGTTACGTAAATAAAAAACTCGTGATAGAAGCAGAAGTTATGGCAAAAGTAGTTAAAAATTACTATGAATCTTGACAAAAATTTTAACTTGAACAAATAATTTTTTTCATTTAAAACTAGAAATTGTAAAAAAAGGGATTCTGTTAATAACACCAATAAAATTTCTTTTTTAAAAACAGAAACTAAATTATTGGTCTCTTATATAATAAGAACTTGTTAAGATCAATTATCTTATAAAAAAAATTATAAAGTAAAAATTTTTCATAAATTAGAAAAGATTATGAGTATTTTGATAGATAAAAACATTAAAGTTCTTGTGCAAGGATTAACTGGAAAAGAGGGGTTATTTCATACTGAACAAATGATGAATTATGGGACCTCTATAGTAGGAGGGATTACTCCAGGAAAAGGAGGAAAGGTTTATTTAGGAGTTCCTATTTTTAATACTGTTGAAGAAGCAATAAAAAATACAGGAGGCAATGTCAGTGTTATTTTTGTTCCTCATTCTTTTGCTTCAGATGCTATTTTTGAATCTATTTCTGCGAATGTTGAATTAATTGTTTGTATTACAGAAGGAATTCCTGTTTCAGATATGATTAAAGTCAAACATTTCTTAAAAGAAAAAAAGTCTTGTTTAATTGGTCCAAATTGTCCTGGAATTATTTCTCCAGAAGAATCTAAAGTAGGGATTATGCCTAATTCAGTTTTTAGAAAAAAAGGAAGAATAGGAATAATTTCTAGATCAGGGACTCTTACTTATGAAGCTGCTGATCAAATTGTAAAATTGGGTTATGGAATTTCTACAGCTATTGGAATAGGAGGAGATACTATTGTTGGAATGAATATCAAAGATATTATGAAACTTTTTTTAGAGGATAAAGAAACTGAATGTATTGTTATGATTGGAGAAATAGGAGGAAGATTGGAGATTGAAGCAGCAGAATGTATGAATAAATTGAACAATAAAAAGCCTATAGTAGGTTTTATAGCAGGACAAACGGCTCCGAAAGGAAAAACTATGGGGCACGCTGGTGCTATTATAGAAAAAAAAATAGAAACAGCACAAGTAAAAATGAATATAATGGAAAAAAATGGAATACATATAGTTAAATCTCCCGCAGATATAGGGATGACTGTATACAAAGTTCTTCATTAATTTTTCGTTAATGGATTAATTGTTATTCAGTAAAATTTTTAAAAAAATTTGAAATGGATAAATTTTTGATAACTGGATTAGGAAATCCTGGATCTTTATATGAAAAAACAAAACACAATCTTGGATTTTTAATTTTAGATCAAATTGCTAAAAAACATTTTTTTTCTTTTTCAAAGAAAAAACTCGGATTCATTTCCGAATTCAGTTTTCAAAAAAAATTAATTTTTTTTTTAAAACCTTCCACTTTCGTTAATCATAGTGGTCAATCTGTTAAATATTGGATGATAAAAGAAAAAATTTTCTTAAAAAATGTTCTTATAATATCTGATGATATTTATCTTAATTTCGGGAGTTTTCGTTTAAGAGGAAAGGGAAGTAGTGGAGGACATAATGGATTAAAAAGCATAGAAAAAGAAATAGGAACATCACATTATGCACGTCTTCGTTTTGGGATTAAAAAAAATCATTTGAATAAAAAGTTAGATGATTATGTATTAGAAAATTGGAAAAATGAAGAAATAAATTGTTTATTTTCTAAATTAGATATAGGAGTAAAAATAGTATTTTCTTTTGTAACAAATGGACTACAAAAAACGATGAATTTATTCAATAATAATTTTTAGTCAACCTTGTAGTTTAATTAGGATAGAATATAGGATTCCGATTCCTATGGTATGGGTTCGAACCCCTTCAAGGTTATTTGATTTGTTTATTAACCTAATTCTTATTATGTATGCATCATATTCGCAATTTCTGTATTATTGCACATATAGATCACGGAAAAAGTACATTGGCAGATCGTTTATTAGAGTTTACAAAAACTGTTTCAGAAAGAAAAGGAAATCAGTTATTAGATGATATGGATTTGGAGAGAGAACGTGGAATAACTATTAAAAGTCACGCTGTTCAAATGGAATATAAATATAATGATCAAATGTACATTCTGAATTTAATAGACACTCCTGGTCATGTCGACTTTTCTTATGAAGTATCACGTTCTATTGCTGCGTGTGAAGGAGCTTTACTTGTAGTGGATTGTACTAAAAGCGTACAAGCTCAAACTATATCAAATCTTTCTTTGGCCTTGAAAAAAAATCTTGTTATTATTCCAATTTTGAATAAAATTGATTTGTCGGATTCTATTTCTGAAAAAGTAATGGAAGAAATAATGGAGTTAGTTCAATGTAAAAAGGAAGACATTATTCCTGTCAGTGCTAAAAATGGACTAGGAATTAGTAATATCTTGGAAAAGATTATAACATGCATTCCTTATCCAAAAGGGGATCCAGAAGCCCCTTTGCAAGCTATAATTTTTGATTCTTTATATAATCCATTTACAGGAGTTGAAGCTTTTTTTAGAGTCAAGAATGGTTCTATTCGAAAAGGACAGAAATTACGATTTATGTCCACAAAAAAAGTTTATTATGCTTATGAAATAGGAATCCTTAAATTAAAACGTGTTTCTAAAAATAGAATTAATACGGGAGATGTTGGATATGTTGTTTCTGGAATAAAAAATACTTATGAAGTAAAAGTAGGAGATACAATAACAGACGCTAATAATCCATCTATTCAAGCTATAGAAAAATTTGAAGAGGTTAAACCTATGGTTTTTGCAAGTATTTATCCAGTTGATTCCGATAAATATGAGGAATTACATTCTTCTATGGAAAAATTGCATTTAAATGATTCGGCTCTTTCTTTTAGTAGTGAATCATCTCCTGCTTTAGGGTTTGGTTTTCACTGTGGTTTTTTAGGATTACTTCATATGGAAGTAGTTAAAGATCGTTTAGAACGAGAATATGGAATTTCTGTAATTCTTACCATTCCTAATGTTTCTTATAAAGTTCATATGAAAAATGATCAAGTTATTTTAGTTAATAATCCTTCAGATTTTCCAGAAATGGAAAAATTTAAAAAAGTAGAAGAACCTTATGTTCTAGTTTCTATTTTTACTAAAGATGTTTATATAGGAAGTATAATATCTTTATGTATCGGTAAACGTGGAATCATGATTGAAAATCAAAATTATTTGACATCTGAAAGAATAAAAATTACATTTGAAATGCCTTTATCCGAAATTGTATTTGATTTTTATGATAAATTAAAAACAATTTCAAGAGGATATGCTTCTTTTGATTATAGTTTTATTGGTTATAGAAATTCAGATTTAAAAAAAATTACTGTATTGATTAATCATAAAAAAATAGAATCCTTATCTCTTTTGGTTCATAAAAATAAAGCTTCCTTTTTGGCAAAAAAAATATGTCAAGAACTAGCTGTTTTGATTCCAAAACATCAATTTAGTATTCCTATTCAAGTTTCTATATCTGGGAAAATTATAGCAAGAGAAACTATTAAAGCTTTAAGAAAAAATGTAACTGATAAATGTTATGGAGGAGATGTTTCTCGTAAAAGAAAACTTATAGAAAAACAAAAGAAAGGAAAGAAAAAAATGCGAAAAATAGGAAAAGTTGAAATTCCATCATCTGCTTTTATGACTTTTTTGAAAGTTAAAAATTAATTTTACAAACATAAATCAAAAAATTATTTAATATGTCTATTAAAATAGGAATAAATGGGATTGGAAGAATAGGAAAACTAGTTTTATTATCTGCTTTAAATAGAAAAAATATTGAAGTAGTATGTGTAAATGATTTAGTTTCTATAGAGTATTTAGCTTATATATTAAAATATGATTCAGTTCATGGTTATTTTAAAGGAAATATTCGTATAGAAGATGAAAATTATTTAGTTATAAATGAAAAGAGAGTAAGAGTGACTAATCAAAAGGACCCTAATAAACTCAATTGGGGGAAATTAAATGTAGAATATGTTGTTGAATCTACTGGACTTTTTTTAACAAGAGATTTATCTAATGCACATTTGAAATCAGGAGCTAAAAAAGTTATTTTATCAGCTCCTCCTAAAGATGATATTCCTATGTTTGTAATGGGAGTTAATCATACAAAAATAAACCCAAATGAAAATATAGTATCAAATGCTTCCTGTACGACGAATTGTTTATCTCCAATTGTCAAAGTGTTAAATGATAATTTTGGAGTATTAGAGGGCTTAATGACCACTATCCATGCTTCCACTGCTACTCAAAAAGTTGTTGATTCTGTTTCTTCTAGAGATTGGAGAGGAGGAAGGTCTTCATTAAATAATATTATTCCTGCATCAACGGGAGCGGCTAATGCCGTTGGAAAAATTATCCCAAATTTAAATGGAAAATTAACTGGAATGGCTTTTAGGGTTCCTGTTCCAGACGTATCTGTGCTAGATTTTACAGTTATTTTGAAAAATAGAACCAATTATGATCAAGTTAAACACTGTATGAAAAAAGCTTCTGAAACAACATTAAAAGGAATACTAGGATATACGGAAGAAGCTGTTGTTTCTTCAGATTTTATAGGAGATGATAGAATTTCTATTTTTGATGCTAATTCTAGCATAATGTTGAGTCAAAACTTTTTAAAAATAGTTTCTTGGTATGATAATGAGGTTGGTTATTCCACAAAATTAGTAGATCTTATTCATTACATGTCTTCCATATGTTCTTAGGATAGAAATTTATGGAATCTTTTTTAAGAAGGAAAACTTTTTTTTACACGAATCTACTTGAAAAATAAAATTTTTTATTCCATTACTTATCATTAAAAAAGGAGACTGTATTACAGTGTTATATATGGAAATTTGGTCAAAAGCTTTTTGTTTTATAGGGATTTTAGGAGCTTTACATTCAATAAGTATATGTGGTTTTTCATTCAGTTGAACTAGAATATCTATTCTTTTATTTAGTTTGTTTATTTGTAAAGGAAATTCTATCCATATGTTCAAGTTTTTGTAATTTTTTACTTTTTTTAACAAAAAAATTATATATTGTCGTGTGACTTCCTCCTGAGTAAATGAATAAAATTTTTTTCTAATCGAACAAAATATATAGATTTTGTTTTTGATTCGATTTAAATGTAAATGTTTTTTAATAAAAAGATTGAAAATATGCATGACAATTATAATAAAACCAACTTCAGAAGTTAGTTCAAAAAAAGAAATTTTTATTAGAAAAAAATATTTTTATGCTAAAAAAAATACAAGATTGTGTTATTATTGGATCTGGACCTGCTGGTTATTCTGCTGCTATTTATGCGTCAAGAGCAGATCTTAATCCTATTTTATTTGTAGGATTTCAGCCAGGAGGACAATTAACTACTACAACGATCGTTGATAATTATCTTGGATTTCCTGCAGGAATAGATGGAATAGATTTTATGGAAAATTGCAAAAAACAAGCAGAACGTTTTAATACTATAATTATAAATCAATCCGTAACAAATGTATTTTTATCCAATCAGAAAGGAGGAGTACATCGTATTTTTATTGAAAAAGAAAAAGAATGTATCAAAAGCAGAGGAGTTATTATAGCGACAGGATCTCGTCCTAAGTTTTTAGGAATAGATAGAGAAAGAAAATTAATAGGATTAGGAATTTCGTTTTGTGCTACTTGTGATGGATTTTTTCACAAAGGAAAAGATGTAGCAGTGATAGGGGGAGGAGACACCGCTTTAGAAGAAGCAAATTATTTATCAAAAATTTGCAAAAAAGTATATTTGATAGTTAGAAAAAATTATTTGATAGCATCCAAAATATTACAATCCTATATTTCAAAAAGAAATAATATAAATGTCTTATTTTGTTCTAATCTCACAAAAATCATTGGAAATGATTTTTTGGAAGGAATTAAGATATTTAATCATGAAAAAAAAACAATTACTACTCTTCTAATTAGCGGGTTGTTTATTGCAATAGGTCATATTCCCAATACAGAAATTTTTAAAAATAAATTAGATTTGGATGATAGAGGGTATGTTATTGTTAAAAAAGGAAGCACTATAACTAATAAGCCAGGAGTATTTGCTGCAGGGGATGTACAGGATCCGAATTATAGGCAAGCTATTACTTCTGCTGGGACTGGATGCATGGCTGCATTAGATTTGGAAAGATATTTATCTTTATATCATGAAAGAATGGAATGATCATTTCTTTGATTTTTTAGTTTCTCACGCAAAAGTTTATGGTTTTATTTTTCCTTCTAGTGAAATTTATGGAGGATTAAATGCTGTTTATGATTATGGTCCGTATGGAATTGAATTAAAAAATAATATAAAGGAATTTTGGTGGAAAACAATGACTATTCTTCATGAAAATATAGTAGGAATAGATTCCTCTATACTAATGCGTAATGACATTTGGAATGCATCAGGGCACGTGAATGAGTTTAATGAATTATTAATTGATAATAAGGATTCCAAAAAAAGATATCGTCCTGATCTTTTGATTAAAGAACATGTAGAAAAAAAATTTTCAAATCATCCTAAAAAAAAAGAAGATATATTATTTCGTTTATCTCAATCTTTAAAAAAAAAGGATTTATTAGATCTCAAAATTTTATTTGATGAATTAAATATTTTTGATTCTATTTCTAAAACGAAAAATTGGACAGAAATTCGTCATTTTAATATGATGTTTAAAATAAAAAATGAAAATAAAAAAGATTTATATCTTCGTCCAGAAACAGCTCAAGGAATATTTTGTAATTTTCATAATGTAAAAAAATCTACCAGAATGAAAATTCCATTTGGAATAGCTCAAATAGGAAAATCATTTAGAAATGAAATATTTGCAAGAAAATTTCTTTTTAGAATGAGAGAATTTGAGCAAATGGAAATGCAATTTTTTATTCTTCCTGAAGAAGAAAAAAGATGGTATGAATACTGGAAAAATGTCCGTTTAAAATGGCACTTAATTTTGGGAGATAAAAAGAATTATAAATTACGTAATCATGATCATTTGGCACATTATGCTAGTTTAGGTGCAGATATTGAATATCATTTTCCTTTTGGGTTTCAAGAAATAGAAGGGATCCATTCTCGAAGAGATTTTGATTTGAAAAAACATGAATTTTTTTCAAAAAAAAAATTAAGAGTCTTTGAATCAAAAAAAAACTATATTCCTTATGTGATAGAAACATCTCTAGGGTTAGATCGTCTTTTTTTAGCTATTTTTTCTTCTTCTCTTAAAAAGGAAGAATTAGTAGAAAATAGAACTATACGTATAGTTCTAAAACTTCCTTCTTACTTATCCCCTGTCAAAGGAGCTATTCTTCCATTAGTTGGAAAAGATGGATTACCAGAAATTGCAAAAAAAATATTTGATGAATTTAAAATGAATCATAAATTGATTTATGATCAAAAAGAATCTATTGGTAAATTATATCGAAGACAAGATGCAATAGGAACACCTCTATGTTTTACAGTGGATTATAAAACTATAGAAACAGATACAGTAACTATGAGATGTAGAGATAGCATGAAACAAAAAAGAATTCATATCAAAAATATATCCAGAATAATCGAAAATGAAACTGGACTAGAAAAAATTTTAAAAAAACTATCTGATTTTATATAATTCTATTTTTTTTCTCTGATTTCAGCTTTCAATTCTTTTTTTAAGAAAAATTCAATTTTTTTCATGGAATTTCTAATAATTTTGTCAGTCAATGTTTCTTTTTTACTTTCAAAAAAGAAACTTACAGTATAGGATCTTTTTGATTTTGGCAGATTTTCTCCTTCATAGAAATCATATATTTTAATTTTTTTAATCACATGGTTTTTTTCTTTCTTTATTAATTGATTGATTTTTTCAAAAGAAATAGTTTTATCGACTAATAAAGATAAATCTCTTCTTGAAGTAGGAAATTTAGAAAACGGAACATAAATTATTTTTTTTTCTTGAATAATAGAAATTAAATATTCCCAATCAATTTCCGCATAAAAAATCTCTTTTTTTTTCAAAAAATTATTTTTAAATTTTCCTAGTACAACTAGATTTTTGTTTTTATATAACATAGAAATACTATTTTCTAATAAAGGATGTTTAGAAAATATTTGACTGTAATTGTTTATTCCGCTTTTTTGAAAAATTTGTTCAATAATTCCTTTTAAATAAAAAAAAGTCTGAAATCCAACATATTTTTTTTCTATTTTTTGTGATATAATAATTCCGAGATATGTTTTTTCAAAAAATTTATCATTCTGCTTATAGTATATTTTTCCTATTTCAAAAAATTTGATATTGGAATTATAATAATTGATTCTGTTAGAATTATATTCTATACAATCTATCATACCAAATAATAAACTGGAACGCATAAATTTATAATTTTGATTAATTGGATTAATAATTCTAATTTTTTCTCTATTAAAAAAAGAATTTAGTAAAGTGGAATATTGATCTTCATATCTCATAGTGGAAGAAATAATTTCCTGAAATCCATAACAAATTAATTGTTCGAAAAGCTTTTTTTGTATTTTATGTTCTGTTTTGTAAAAAAAGTCAGGAATTGGAGATATTTTTACTTGATCAGATATTTTAATTTTGTTTATGCCATAGATACGCAATATTTCTTCGATTAAATCAATTTCTCTTTTAACATCTATTCTGTAAAGGGGGACACAGACAAATAAACATTTGTGATTTTCAGAATGAATTACAATTTCCAATAATGATAAAATTTTTTTAATTTTATTTCTGGATATTTTTTTTCCTAGAACATTTCTAATTTTATTATATCTGAGTTTGATTGTTGAAGGATAAATCGGACTAGGATAAACATCAATAATATGAAAAAATATTTTTCTTTTTGTTATGCTTTTTATAATAAAGGCAGTTCTTTGTAAAGCAAATACAGTTTGATTCGGATCTACCCCTCTTTCAAAAAGATATTGTGATTCTGTTTTTATTAAGTGTTTTCTTCCAATTAAACGGATAATAACAGGGCTAAAACAAGCACTTCCAAGAAAAATATTTTTAGTTTCTACATGAATATCAGACTGAATACTATTAATTACTCCAGCAATAGACAATGGCTTTTTTGTATCACAGATAACTAGATCTTCTTCATCAAGTTTTCGTTTAATGCAATCTGAAGATTGAAAATATGTATTTTTTTCCGCATTTTTTATGATAATTTTTTTTTCTTCTATTTGATCCATATCAAAAACATGGATAGGTTGCCCTAATTCATACATCACAAAATTTATAACATCCATAACATTGTTGATAGATTTTATCCCTATAGATTCTAGTCTAGAAACTAACCAATAGGGAGAAGGTTCTATTCTTATTCCATAAATTGACATTCCGGAATATCTGATACATTTTTTATTTTCTTGTATAAAAACTTGAACGTGATATTTATTATGATGATATACATCATCATTTATGATTATAGGTTTGGATAAATAGACTGTGTCTTTACGTAATTTTAAAAAGGCATACAAATCACGCGCTATTCCATAATGGCTCATAGCATCCGTACGATTGGGGGTTATTTCCACATCTAAAATAGAGTCTTCTATTTCATCCTCATTGAATATTTTTTTTATACTTTTTACTGGTAACCCAATATCAGTTAAAATACCAGATACTGTTTCTGCATTAATATCAATAGATATATATTTTTTTAACCAATTGAATGATATTTTCATATTGTAGACATAATCAATATAGAAATGGATTCTTCTTTTTTACTCTCTTCATTAGAAAAAGGTTTTAAAATACCTATTTTATTTGAATGATACAGTTCGAAACAAATAAAGTTTTCATTTAAAGAAGATAAAATTTCAATTAAAAATTTAGAATTGAAACCCATTTTTATACTTTTTGTTTTTTTTAAATCATCAAAAATCGGTTTACATTGAATTTCAGATTCAAAATTATCATTATTAACAGAGGTTTGTTCACGTATTTTCAATTTATTATGATTTAAGTGAAATCGAATAAAATTCTTTCTATTTTTAGAAAAAATAGAAATTCTTCTGATGGTATTTAATAATAAAAGTCTATTGATAACAAGAGAAACGTCACGATTATTATTAGGAATAACAGAATTGTAATCTGGATATTTTTCATTGATTAATCTACATGAAAAAATATGATTTTGAAAATGAAAGACTATATCAATCTCATTGTTGTATTCAATGATGACATTGCTCTTTTTTTCCTCTTTTAAAATTTTTCTAATTATATCAAGAGATTTTTTTGGAATAGTAAATTCAATAGATTTATCAAATTTCAAATTTTTGATAGTATATTTCACGAGACGAAAAGTATCTGTTGCTACAAAATTTGCTTCATAAGGAGAAAATTTAAAAAAAACTCCATTCAGGATTGTTTGAAATTTTTTATCTCCAACAGCGAATAACGTTTGATTTAATATCTTTGAAAGAAGATTTGAAAATAAAGTTATTTTCATAGTAGATGATCTCAATATGGATCTTTTTTTCTGAAAAAAATCAATTGATTCCTCATGAAAAAAGATAGGTATTTTATAAGATCCTTGTTCAGAAAAAATATTCAGTGCATTTTTTTTTTTCTTAAAAAGAAGAGTTTCATTCGGAAATGTGGTTAAAATATCTATCATAAATTTAGTAGATACGACTACTTTTTCTTTTGTATATTTTTTTGCATAAACCTTGATAGAAGTGTTAATTATATTTTCTGAATCACTGAAAGCAATAATTTTCAATTGATTTTCTATGATTTCAAAAATCAAATATCTTGAACTTGAATTTTCAGAATTTACAATTTTATATAAAGTATGTAATTTTTGTAATAGAAAATGACTAGAAACAAAGAAATACATATTTTTTGTGTTTTAACTAATATCTGAATATAAATAGCGTGAGGGGGATTTGAACCCCCGACCTCTGGGTTATGAATCCAACGCTCTGACCAACTGAGCTATCACGCCTGATATTTTTTTTTAAAAAACACATAACACCATAATAAAGTTAGTATATTTTTGTTTTATACCTTTTAAAAAAAAATTATGACTTTTGATTTAAGTAATTATAGAAAAAATTATCATAAAAATTCTTTATTAGAATCTGAAATTCCAAAGGACCCTTTTCAATTGTTTCATAATTGGTTTCAACAAGAAAAGCTTTTCCATAAAAAAAATAATGAGGAAATTAACGCTATGTCTATTTCCACTATAGGAAAAGACGGTGGTCCAGAAACTAGAATTGTTTTGCTTAAAGAATATTCTGAAAAAGGATTTGTTTTTTATACAAATTATTATAGTTTTAAAGGAAGATCCATTCAAAACATACCTAAAGTATGTATTTCTTTTTATTGGAAAAATACAGAAAGACAAATTCTTATTAAAGGAATAACATCTAAAATAAAAAAAGAAAAATCGGATGAATATTTTCAAAAAAGACCTAAAAAAAATCAAATAGGATGTTGGGCGTCTAAACAAAGTACGACCATTTCATCCAAAGAATATTTATTAAAACAATATAATAAATGGAATAATTTTTTTGATAAAAAAATTATAAAACGTCCTTTTTATTGGGGTGGATATATTATAAAACCTTATAATATGGAATTTTGGCAGGGGCAACCCAATAGACTTCATGACAGATTAGTTTACAGTCTAGAAAAAGAAAAAAAATGGATTTTGTATAGATTGTCTCCATAAATAAGATAAAGTTTGTATAGAGAAAACAAACTTTATCTTCTAAGAAATTTACAATTTTGTTAATTCTGCTCCTATTTTGAATTTAGCCACTTTTTTTCCTGGAATGTGTATTTTTTTTCCTGTTCTAGGATTTACTCCGTTTCTAGGATGTCTTTCTACAACAGAAAAGGTTCCGAATCCTACGAGGGTTACCTTATCTCCTTTTTTTAATGATTCAATTACTGTTTCAATAAATGCATCTGTAACATTTTTAGCTTTTATTTTTGTTATTCCAGTTTTTTCAGCTATTGAATTAACCAATTCCGTTTTGTTCATGAATTTGTATAATTAATTTAATTTTAATTAACTATAAAACAATCTTATAATTAACGATAGCAAATATAAAATATTTATAAAGGATAAATAGATACAACCTAATAAAAATATTGTTTTACCGAACAAAAAGATTTTTTCTTATTTTTATTCCATTAATTAAGTTTTTTATATTCATTCTTTTTTTTCCTTCTATTTGTCCTTCAATAATAGATATAAAACCTTCTTTAACGGATATTCGCATTTCAGATGATGATATATTGAATATTAATCCAATAGGAATAGAATGTTTTTTGAGTATTTTTTTTACGACAAAAATTTTGAATCTCACAAATTTCTTTTTATGAAAAAATAATAAAGTCCATGCAGCAGGATGAGGGCTTAATCCTCTTATTTTATTATAAATGGATTCAATAGAAGGATCGTCCCATTGTATTCTACAATTTTTAGTAGATATTTTTGGAGCATACTTTAAAGAATTTATATTTTTTTGATCAATAGGTTTTATTTGTTTTTTCATAATTTTTTCTAAAGTTTTTATAATCATAGATCCACTCATTTTTTTGAGTTTATATTCTAATTCTCCTGCAGTCTCCTCTTTTCCTATTTCTATTTCTTTTTGGAAAAGAATTTTTCCAGAGTCTATTTTTTCTTCTATGAAAAAAGTTGTTAATCCAGTTTTATTTTCTCCATTAATAATGACCCAATTGATAGGAGCAGCCCCCCTATATTGTGGAAGAAGAGATGCATGTAAATTAAAAGAACCCATTTTAGGTAAATCCCACACTTTTTTAGGTAAAATTTTGAAAGAAACAACAATTTGTATATCTGCATTCCATGCTTTCAGATTTTTTAAAAAGGTATCATCAAGAAGATTTCCAGGTTGTAAAAAAGGAATATTATTTTCCAATGCATATTTTTTTACAGGAGAAAAATATTTTTCATTTTTATGAATGGGATTATCAGGACTTGTAATTACCCCTACTATATTATATTGTTTCATGTATAATTCTTTTAAAGAGAAAAGTGAAAAATTTGTTGACCCTATGAATACAATTTTTGGAAACTTTTTCATGTAATTTATTTGTAATTTAAATTCACTAATTTTATCTTGTAATTTTATGAAAAAGTTCATTGATTTTTGAAAATCAAATATATAAAAATATCATTTTTTTGATTTTTTTTAATATTAAATATAGAAAATATCAATATATGTATTGGACTTTAGAATTAGCTTCTCATTTAGAAGATGCCCCTTGGCCTGCAACAAAGGAAGAATTGATTGATTTTGCTATTCGTACTGGAGCCCCTTTGGAAGTGGTTGAAAACCTTCAACAATTAGAAAATGGAGAAGGAGAGGTTTTTGAATCTATAGAAGATATATGGGCCGATTATCCACGTGACGATGAAGATTTTTATTGGAATAGAGATGAATATGAACTTTAAATTATTTATTTTTTGACTTAGAATGAGTTTTATCAGAAAAATATTAAATAAATTATTAGTTAACAAAAGTGAAAGGGACCTTAAAGAGGTTAGAAAATTTTTGGTTCAAATCAAAGAAGAGGAAAAAAAGATCTCTTTATTGTCTGATGATGAATTGAGAAATAAAACTTATAATTTTAAGAAAATTATAAAAGAGTCTATAAAAAAATTTGATGAAGAGGAAAAAAATTTGTTAAAAAAAATACAAGAAAAATTTTGTTCTATTAGCGTTTTGCAAAAAATATACTTTAGTATAGAAGAAATTAGAGAAAAACGTTATAGTATAGAACAAAAAGAATTGATGAATATTTTACCTCAAGCCTTTGCTTTAATTAAAGAAACGGCCAAACGTTTAAAAAAAAATGAGAAACTTGTAGTAAAAACGACCTCTTTCGACCAAAAATTATCCGAAAAAAAGTCTTATGTATTTTTGGATGAAAATGAATCTATTTGGAAAAATAAGTGGGATGCATATGGAAAATCAATAGTTTGGGATATGGTCCATTACGATGTTCAATTAATGGGAGGGGTCGTATTACATCAAGGAAAAATAGCTGAAATGGCAACAGGAGAAGGAAAGACTTTTGTAGCTACTTTAGCTGCTTATTTAAATGCTTTATCTGGAAGAGGAGTGCATATTGTCACAGTTAATAATTATTTATCTAGAAGAGATACGGGATGGATGGCCCCTTTAATGGAGTTTCATGGATTAAAGGTTGATTGTATTGATAATTATTCATCTTCTGATGTACAAAAACGTAAGATAGCATATCAAGCAGATATTACTTATGGAACAAATAATGAGTTTGGATTTGATTATCTGAGAGATAATATGGCTTCTTCTCAAGAAGAATTAGTTCAAAGAGAATTAAATTATGCCATTATAGATGAAATTGATTCTGTATTGATAGATGAAGCACGTACTCCTTTGATTATATCTGGACCTGTAGACCCTAAAAAAGATAATAAAGAGGAGTTTGAATTATTTAAAGGAAAAGTCGAAGACCTTGTTAATAAACAAAATATAATAGTTAATAGTTTTTTGCAGGAAACAAAAAATTTGATAAAAAATGGAAATAAAAAATTAGGAGGATTAAAATTATTTCAGGCTCATCGTGGATTACCAAAGAAAAAGTCCTTAATTAAATTTTTGAGTGAAGATAATATACGTTTGATTTTACAAAAAACTGAAAATCAGTATTTACAAGATTATGGAAGAGAAATGTATAAAGTAGACAAAGATCTTTATTTTGTGATTGATGAAAAAAATAACACAGTAGAATTAACAGATAAAGGAATTGAGTTTTTATCTGGAAATGTGGAAGATGCAAGTTTTTTTGTATTGCCAGATGTGAATATGGAACTTGCTGATTTAGAAAAAAATAAACTTCCTAAAGAAAAAGAAATCAAGGAAAAAGAAAAACTTTTGAAAAATTTTTCTATTAAATCGCAAAGAATACATACTATCAATCAGCTTCTTAAAGCTTTTACTTTGTTTGAGAAAGATGTGGATTATGTTGTTTTGGGTGGTAAAATAAAAATAGTAGATGAACAAACTGGTCGTATTATGGAAGGAAGACGTTATTCAGATGGCTTGCATCAAGCTATAGAAGCGAAAGAAAATGTACAGATAGAATCTTCCAGTCAAACTTTTGCGACAATTACTTTGCAAAATTATTTTAGAATGTATAGAAAAATATCTGGAATGACGGGGACAGCGGAAACGGAATCCGGAGAATTTTGGCATATTTACAAACTGGATGTGGTCGTTATCCCTACACACAGGATTGTACAAAGAAAAGATTTGCAGGATCTTGTTTTCAAAACAAAACGAGAAAAATATAATGCAATCATAGAAAAAATTATTCATTTGTCTAGACATGAAAAACGTCCAGTTCTTGTTGGAACAACCTCTGTTGAGGTTTCAGAATTTTTAAGTAGGGCTTTAAAATTCAGGAAAATACCGCATAATGTTTTAAATGCAAAATTGCATGAAAAAGAAGCAGATATTGTAGCAAAAGCAGGATTATCTGGATCTGTTACTATAGCGACTAATATGGCAGGTAGAGGGACAGATATTAAACTTTCAAAAGAGGTCATAAAAAATGGAGGATTAGCAGTTTTAGGTACAGAAAGGCATGATTCTAGAAGAGTTGACAATCAATTAAGAGGTAGATCTGGACGTCAGGGAGATCCAGGAAGTTCTCAATTTTATGTTTCATTAGAAGATAATCTAATTCGTTTATTTATTGATTCAGAAAGACTTTCAAAACTTATGGATAGATTTGGTCATAAAGAAGGGGATATTATACAACATCCTTTGTTAACAAAATCTATTGAAAAAGCACAAAAAAAAATAGAAGATAATAATTTTAGCATGCGAAAACGTTTGTTGGACTATGATGATGTAATTAATAAACAAAGAGAATTTATTTATAAAAAGCGAAAGAATGCATTATGTGGTAACGAATTGAGTTTAGATATTTCTAATATGGTTTATGTTTTATTAGATGTGATGATCTCGGTCAATAAATCTCTAAACGATTTTAAAAATTTGGAATATGAATTTCTTCAAATTTTTGATATGAAATTTCCGTTTCATGAGAGAGAGTTTTTATCTTATAAAGAACGTGATTGTGTGAATCAACTTCATGATATCATTATCAATTTTTATGATAAAAAAAAGAAAAAAATGATTGATATAGATATCATTCCAATTATATCTAATATTATTGTAAAAAATCAGGAAGATTATCAAATACAAGTTATTTTCACTGATGG
This sequence comes from Blattabacterium cuenoti, assembly GCF_014252075.1. Classification (NCBI taxonomy): domain Bacteria; kingdom Pseudomonadati; phylum Bacteroidota; class Flavobacteriia; order Flavobacteriales; family Blattabacteriaceae; genus Blattabacterium; species Blattabacterium cuenoti. The sequence continues at coordinate 600,128 of NZ_CP059209.1, read as the reverse complement.
ACTGCAAAATGTAGTTTCTGTATCAGATTTGAAGGTCTTTTATAATACCCAAGGACGATCTTTATTATCAATATTTGAAAAAAAGACTATATTATGTTTTATGGATGAAAAATGGAAGGAACATTTACGTGATATGGATAGTTTGCGATATTCTGTACAAAATGCAGTTTTTGAACAAAAAGATCCTCTGATCGTTTATAAACAAAATGCTTTTAATTTATTTCAAGAAAGAGTTTATGATATCAATAAAAAAATTGTTTCTTTTTTGCTTAAATCTACCATAATGAGAGGTGATATTTTATGTATTCCAAAAAATAATATAAAAATGGATTTTTTAATGAAAAGTAAAAGTGGAAAAAAATTGGGTAGAAATAATAGAATTAACATTCGTCATTTAATTACAGGAGAAACGAAGAATATTAAATTTAAACAAGCCGAGTTTCTTTTAGAACAGGGCGAATGGGTTATAGAGGATGATTCTTTTTAGAACAATACGATTGTATTAATCAAAAATAAAACGTATATTTTTTTTCATAATTTTATTTTTTCTTTCTTGTTATCTTGGAATAAGTTTATGGTCAACAAGAAAAAGTTATGATTGTATAGATTATGTCCCATATAATACATTTGGTGTAGTTTTAGGCACTTCTAAATATTTACATGGAGGAGGAGTAAATGCTTATTTTAAGTATAGAATTGATGCTGCATTTTATCTTTTTTATCATAAAAAAATACGTTATATCATTGTAAGTGGAGATAATAGAGAAAAAAATTACAATGAACCAAAAATGATGAAGAAGGAATTAATAAGAAAAGGGATCCCTTCTTATTTTATATATGAAGATTTTCATGGAATTAATACTTTGCATTCTGTTTTAAGAGTTTATAAAATTTTTAATCAAAAAAGGTTTACAATTATATCTCAAAAGTTTCACAATGAAAGAGCTATTTTTATTGGAAATTGTTTAGGATTAGATGTTATTGGGTTTAACGCTCAAAGTCTTTCTTTTGACAGTAAAATACAAATTAGAGAATTTTTTGCTAGAATTAAAGCCTTATGGGATATTTTTTTGATTTTAAAAAAATCAGGATAGATAAGATAAGTATTTTTTCAAAATTTCTGCATTTTTGTATTTATGAGTATCTATCTCTAGAAGACAAGGTCTTTCTGATTTTTTCCAAAAAGAAGACAAACTATTTTTCATAGTGTGTTGATTAGACACCTTTTCGTATTTCCAACTATACATTTCGCATATTTTTTCTGCAGAAAAAATATGTTTTGTTTCAAAAAAATTGAAAATTTTTTCAGGGAATTTGGTTTTTGAAATAAATCTAAAAATGTTTCCACCTCCATTATTGATGAGTATAATACGAAAATTTTTTGGAACATAATTATTCCATAAAGCATTACTATCATAAAAAAAACTTATGTCTCCAATGATTAATGTGACTACTTTTTTGCTGCTTACGGAAGAACCTATAGCTGTTGAAACACACCCATCTATTCCTGATGTTCCACGATTACAATAAGATTGAATAGAACATTTTTTTTGATTAAAAAGTTCATAATATCTAATTATCATACTATTTCCTAATTGTAGAATTGAATTATTAGGAATGGATTTAAATACAAAAAATAAAACTTTTAAATCAGAAAAACTTTTTTCTTTTTTAAAAAAAAATTTATGTTTTTTGATTCTTTTTTTTTTTAATTTTTCCCATTTATATCTATAATCTGAAGCAGATAGATTATAATTTTTAAAAATTTTAAAAAATGATTCTGAAGTTATAGGCCAATAAGTAGTTAATTTATAATAAGTATCTGGGTAATTTTCATAATTTTCTCCTATATGCCAATGATATATTGGAGGGTATTTTCTCAAAAAAAACTTTATTTTTTTGGATATAATATTTATTCCAATAGTTAATAGAATATGAGGTTTTAAACTGATCCACTCTTTAACAGTCATATTAAAAATAAGTAGATCTATATTTGAGAAGAATAATTTTCCGGATACATGAGATGTTGTTTCTGTCAAAATAATAATAGATGGATCTAGGCTTAATTCTCTCAAAATCTTTTCCATATTTTTCTCTGGATAATGTAGTCCTAATAAAATCATTTTTCTTTTATATTTTTTCCACATAGATTGTTCTCTTTTATAAGATTTGGATGTTTCAAGAAAACAATTTTTTACAGGTATACTTTTTATGATTTTAGGTTTTACTTGTAATTGATTTGTTGTTTTATAAAGTGGATCTGAAAAAGGAATATTAATATGTATAGGTTTATTTTTTAAAATGCATTTGTTTATGGATTCATTAATTAATTTTTCATTGTACCATATTCCTGATTGAGATTCATCTTCTGTTAGTTGAACAGATGTTTCTACATGTTTTTGAAAAATATTTTCCTGATGAATTGATTGTCCTTCAAAAATATCTATAATTTCTTTTGGACGATCTGCAGTTACTAAAATAAGTGGAATTTTCTGATAAAAAGCTTCTGTTACTGCAGGATAATAGTTGACAACAGCAGATCCAGAAGTACAACTAATGACTACAGGTTTTCTGATTTGTTGTGCTATTCCTAAAGCAAAAAAACCTGCACAACGTTCATCTACAATGCTATAAGATTGAAAATCTTTATTTTGTGTAAAATGGATAATAATAGGAGCATTTCTAGATCCTGGAGATATGACGATATTGAATATGGATTTTTTTTTTAAAATCTCACCTAAACTTTGTACCACTTTTTTGTTTGAATACATTAAGATAATTTAAATTAATCCTCCATTTACATTTAATACAGAACCAGTAATATAACTAGATAAATCTGAAGCAAGAAATAAAGTGCAATTAGCTATCTCTTGAGGAGAACCTGGCCTTTTTAATGGAATATTATTTATCCAATTTTCTTTTATTTTATATTGAAAATGAGAATTCATTTTTGTAGCAATATATCCAGGGGCTATAGCATTACAACGAATATTTTTTTTTCCTAATTCTCTAGCTATTGATTTGGTAAATCCAATAATTCCTGCTTTAGATGCTGCATAATTGGATTGTCCAATATTTCCTGTTAATCCTATAACAGAACTCATATTAATAATACTTCCTTTTTTTTGTTTCATCATAGGATAAATGGTATATTTAGTTAAATTGAAAACAGAATAAAGGTTGGTTTTTATCACGAAATCCCAATCTTCTTTCGATATTTTAAGTAAAAAATTATCTTTGACCACGCCAGCATTATTTACTAATATATCTATTTTTCCGTATTTTTTTATGACTTTTTCAACTAAATTTTCTGAAGAATTTAAATCTGAAAGATCAATTTGATATGCTTCTACCGAATCTTTGAGTTCTAAAACCAATTTTTTCGCTTCATTTATTGAGGAATAAAATGTAAAAATAACATTAGCTCCATGTCTTGCAAAAGTTTTTACAATAGACTTCCCTATATCTCCTGAACCTCCTGTTACTATAGCTATTTTTCCATTTAATAATTTCATACAATAATGTGTTTATTTTTTATGATTTTATTTATTAATTGAAAGATCAAATTTAATTGTTCTTCTATGCTTAAAAACGTATTATCTATTTCTATAGAATCTATGGATTTTTTGAGTGGAGAAATTTTTCTGGAAGTATCCATAATATCTCTATGAATAATATTTTTTTGAACTTCCTCATAAGAAACTTTTTCTCCTTTTTTTTTGAGGTCTTGATATCTTCTATAAGAACGAACCTCTATAGATCCTTTCATAAATATTTTTAATTCTGATTTGGGAAAAATAGAATGTCCAATATCTCTTCCATCCATAACAATTCCTTTTTTTTCTCCAAAATTTTTCTGTATAAAAGTTAATTTTTCACGAATTTCAGGAATTTGAGCTATTAAACTAACTTTTTTTGTAATGTTTAAAGACCTTATCTCAGATTGTATATTTTCTTCATTTAAAAAAATATTTGTTTCATTGAGTTTTCTGTTCCATCTAAACTTAAAATTAATATCTCTTAGAACAGGAATAAAATTTCGTATATTCCACAAGTCGCTATTAAAAATTTTTTTTCTAATAGCTAATAAAGTAATTCCTCTATACATAGCTCCGGTATCTATATATTTATATTTTAGTCTTTTGGAAATTTCTTTTGCCAAAGTACTTTTTCCAGATGAAGAATATCCATCTATAGCTATAATAATCTTACGATTCATATTATGATGTAGTTAGTTCATATTTATATGATAGTAATTTATAGTAAAGTTTGACAGCTAAAAAATCTGTAGAAGATTCTTTTTCATTAGGCAAAAGTTCAACAATATCAAAACCTATGATTTCTTTTTTTTCAAAAACTTTTTTGAAAAATTTTAAAGTAGTATACCAATCTAATCCACCTGGTTCTGGTGTTCCAGTAGAAGGGGCTATACTTGGATCAAAAACATCTATATCTATACTAATAAATACATATTTTGACAATTTTTGAATGGATTTATGCATCCATAAATCGTTTTGATAAATTTCATGCATATAAAAAACGTTTCCTTTTTGAAGAAATTTTTTTTCAAGTATATCCATGCTACGAATACCTATTTGTATTAAGGTATATTTTTTAGAAGCTTCATGCATAGAACAAGCATGATTATACGGATTTCCTTTGTATGTAGGACGTAAATCTATGTGAGCATCCATATGAAGAATACTTAATTTTGGATATTTTTCTCCAAAAGCTCTAATGCTTCCTATTGATATAGAATGATCTCCTCCTATAAGAGTTACAAATTTTTCTTTAAAAAGGTATTTTTTTGTCACATTGTATACTTTTTGAACCATTTTTTTAGAAGATGTTGAATTATTTGCAACAGGAGGTGCAATAAAAATCCCTTTTCTATATACTTCTGAATTAGTTTCAATATCATATAATTCTATATGTTCAGATGCATCTAAAAAAGCTTCAGGACCTTTTTTAGAACCTTTTTTCCATGTTTGAGTGGAATCATATGGAACAGGAATTAATACCGTTTTAGATTTTTCAATTGTAGCATATTTTTTAGATATTCCTGCAAAAGTTTTTTTTTCATATAAAATTTTCAATAACCTAATATTTTTAATATTTCCTCAGGTCTCTGTGATTGACGAAATATTCTATATACCAAATTATTTTTTTCGTCATGATTTATCAATACATGAACAGGTTGTGGAATTAAACAATGATGGACTCCTCCATATCCACTAATTGTATCTTGATAAGCGCCAGTATTAAAAAAACCGATATAAAGTGGAGTTTTTTCACGAAAACAAGGAAGATATATAGCGTTCATATGTTGTTCTGAGTTATAATAATCATCACTATCACATGTTAATCCTCCCAAAAAAACTCTTTCGTAACAATCATTCCAACGATTAATAGCCATCATAATAAATCTTCGACTGATCGCCCAAGTATCAGGAAGTGTAGTCATAAAAGAACTATCTATCATATTCCATTTTTCTCTATCATTTTGACGTTTTTGATTAAGTATTTTATATAAAATACCTCCACTTTCTCCTACTGTATAAGCACCAAATTCCGTATATATATGTGGCTCTGAAACATTCTCTTCTTGACAAAATTTTTTTATTTGATAAACAATTTCATTAACCATATATTCATAATCATAATTGAAAGACATCGATGTTTTAATTGGAAAACCACCTCCTATATTCAGGATCTCTAATTCTGGTGCTATTTTTTTCAAACTAGCATAAATATGCAAACATTTAAAAAGTTCATTCCAATAATAAGCAGTATCTTTTATTCCTGTATTAATGAAAAAATGTAACATTTTTAGTTCCACTTTAGGATTGTTTTTTATTTTGTTTAAATAAAAAATAATAATGTCTTTATATCCTATTCCTAATCGAGAAGTATAAAACTCAAATTTTGGTTCTTCTTCAGAAGCTATACGTATACCCAATTTAAAAGGATTATTGATAACTAAATTTAGTTTTTCTAATTCATCTGAATTATCTAATATAGGAATTGTGTTATAAAAACCGTTATTTATCAATTCTGATATATTTTCAATGTAATTTTTTGTTTTAAATCCATTGCATATTACCTCAATTTTTTTATTAGTTTTTCCTTTTTGATAAAGATTTTTTACAATTTCTATATCATAAGCATATGAAGTTTCAATGCTTATATTATTTTTCAAAGCTTCTTCTAATATAAAAGAAAAATGAGAACTTTTTGTGCAATAACAATAAGTATATTTATTGTTATATTGATTAGAACGAATAGCTTTTTCAAACCATATTCTAGCTTTTTTTATGTTTTGAGATATTATTGGTAAATATGTAAATTTTAACGGAGTTCCATATTTTTGGATCAGATCCATTAATGGAATTCCATGAAATTCTAGTAGATTATTTTTAATAGAAAACTCCTCAGTGGGAAAATCAAAAGTTTGATCTATAAGATCAGCATAACGAATTTTCATTTGAATAAAATAGTTAAATTTGATTTTCTTTGTTTTTTTTATACATCAAAAATTTTTTTAAGAAAACGTCTATTTCACCATTCATTACGGATTGAATTTGTGTAGTTTCATAACCTGTTCTTAAATCTTTTACTAGTTTGTAAGGATGCATAATATAATTACGAATTTGAGACCCCCATTCTATCTTTTTTTTTTCAGATTCTATTTGATCTTTTTTTTCGTTTCTTTTAATCATTTCTATTTCAAATAATCTAGATTTTAAAAGTTGTAAAGCTTTTTGTCTGTTTTGCATTTGAGAACGAGATTCTGTATTTACTATCGTAATTCCTGTTGGATGATGACGTAACCTAACTCCTGTTTCTACTTTATTTACATTTTGTCCTCCTGCTCCACTAGAACGAAAAGTTTCCCATTGGAGATCAGGAATTTTAATCTCTATATCTATATTGTCATCTATCATAGGATAAACATAAACAGAAGAAAAAGAAGTATGACGTCTCGAATTGCTATCAAATGGTGATAGACGTATTAATCTATGGACTCCATTTTCTCCTTTCAAATATCCAAAAGCATAAATTCCATCGATTTCTAAAGTAACAGACTTGATTCCAGTAATGTCTCCAGATATGGAATTGATTTTCTTAACGAAATAATTGTGTTTCTCAGCCCACATAAAATACATTCTCATTAACATGGAAGTCCAATCACAACTTTCAGTTCCTCCTGCTCCAGAAGAAATTTGCAAAATAGCGTTGAATGAATCTTCTTTTTCTGATAGAAGATTCTTCAATTCTATATTTGAAAGCAATTTTTTAGTTTTATACAATTGTATTTCAAATTCTTTTTCTAAATTTTCTTCTTTAGAAAGAGAAAATATAATCTCTAATTCTTCTAAAGCGTTTTTTAATTCCATGAAATCATTGATGCATTTTTTCAAATTATGTATATATCTTATGGAATTTTTGTCTTTTTTATAATTCTTCCAAAAACTAGAATTTGTATTTTTTTTTTGTTCTTTCTCAAGAGACGCTTTGATTTTATCAATTTTTAGAATATCATGAATTTTATGAATTCTTTCTGAAATAGATTGAACCTCTTCTTTTTTTATCATAGTACGAAAATAAATATTTTTCAAAAACTATGCTGATCATAAATTTTTTTTATATTACAATTCAGAATAGAATCAAACCTAATTGGAACAAAAAATTTCATTTTCATATGAATTCTAATAAGTTTACTATAAAATCTCAAGAAGTAATACAGGAAGCACAACACATTGCACTAAAGAACCATCAACAGTCTATTGAAAATGCACATATTTTGAAATCTATTTTAAAAATAGAGGAAAATATAATACCTTTTATCTTAAATAAATTAAAAGTCAACCGTCAGTCAATAATAACAGGATTAGACCGTATTATTTCTTCTTATCCAAAAATAATAAGTGGATCTTTTACTCAACATTTGAGTTCACATGTAACAAAAATGTTAAGTATAGCGGAAGATTATGCTAAAACATTAAAAGATGAATTCATTTCTGTAGAACATATTTTCTACGGAATTTTTATGAGTTCAGATAATGTTTCTCAAATACTTAAAAATCAGAAAATCACGGATAAAAAAATTAAAGATATAATTGAAAATATTAGAAAAAAAAGCGGAAATGTGATTTCTACTACAGCTGAAAACAGCTACAATGCTTTGGGCAAATATGCAAAAAATCTTAACGAATGGGCTAACAAAGGAAAATTAGATCCCGTTATTGGACGTGATGAAGAAATACGTAGAGTTTTGCAAATATTATCTAGAAGAACAAAAAATAATCCAATTTTAATTGGTGAACCAGGAGTAGGAAAGACAGCTATTGCTGAAGGATTAGCACATCGTATTATTAGTGGAGATATTCCGGAAAATTTAAGAAATAAACAAGTTTTTTCTTTAGATATGGCATCTTTAATTGCAGGAGCAAAATACAAAGGAGAATTTGAAGAACGTCTTAAAGCTGTCGTCAAAGAAGTCACATCTTCAGATGGAGAAATTATTTTGTTTATTGATGAGATCCATACCTTGGTTGGCGCAGGAGGAGGAGAAGGTTCTATGGATGCTGCAAATATTTTAAAACCAGCATTAGCAAGAGGAGAACTGAGGGCTATAGGTGCTACAACTTTAAATGAATATCAAAAATATTTTAGAGTAGATAAAGCTTTAGAAAGAAGGTTTCAACAAGTATACGTTGATGAACCTTCTGTTACTGACGCTGTATCCATTTTGCGTGGTATTAAAGAAAAATATGAGAGTCATCATAAAGTAAGAATTAAAGATGAGTCTATTATAGCAGCTGTAGAGTTGTCAAAACGTTATATTAATGAACGTTTTTTACCTGATAAAGCTATAGATCTTATCGACGAAGCTGCTTCAAAGTTAAGAATGGAAATTAATTCAAAACCAGAAGAATTAGATGTATTACAAAGAAAAATAATGCATATGGAAATACAAATGGAAGCTTTGAAAAGAGAAAATGATGAAAAACAGTTGATTCCTTTAAAAGATAAATTGTCCAAATTAAATGAAAAAAAAATGCAATTACAAGCTCAATGGCAAAGTGAAAAAGATTTAGTTGAAGGAATACAAAAATCTAAGGATAAAATAGAAAATTTTAAATTTGAAGCAGAACAAGCTGAAAGATCAGGAGATTATGGTAAAGTGGCAGAATTAAGATATGGAAAAATAAAAGAAGAGGAAAATAAAGTAAAAGCATTTAAAGAGAAATTAAAAAAACAGGAAGATAATGGAAAAAAAATGATACAAGAAGAAGTATATAAAGAAGATATAGCACAAGTAGTATCCAAATGGACTGGGATTCCCGTTACTAAAATGTTGCAAACTGAAAGAGAAAAATTATTGTTTCTAGAAAAAGAATTACACAGAAGAGTGATCGGACAAAATGATGCTATTCAATCTGTAGCAGATGCAATACGACGTTCTAGAGCTGGATTACAAGATGAAAAAAGACCTATAGGATCTTTTCTTTTTATGGGAAGCACTGGAGTAGGAAAAACAGAACTAGCTAAAACATTGGCAGAATATCTGTTTGATGATGAAAACAATATGGTTCGTATAGACATGAGCGAATATCAAGAACGTCATTCTGTCAGCAGGCTTATAGGAGCTCCTCCTGGATATATAGGTTATGATGAAAGTGGACAATTAACAGAATCTATACGAAGACGTCCTTATAGTGTTATTTTACTAGACGAAATAGAAAAAGCACATTCAGATGTTTTTAATATTCTTTTGCAAGTTTTGGATGATGGAAGATTGACAGATAATAAAGGAAGAACAGTTAATTTCACAAATACTATTATTATTATGACTTCCAATATAGGATCAGATATTATTCAGGAAAATTTAGATCAAGAAATATCTTCTAATAGAATGGAAGCTACAAAAAAAGCTTTAATAGATTTATTAAAAAATATTGTAAGACCTGAATTTATTAATCGTATTGATGAAATTATTTTGTTTCAACCTCTTTCTAGAAAAGAAATTAGAAGTATTGTCAAATTGCAAATGAAAAAATTAAGTGATTTACTTTTAAATAAGAAAAATGTTCATATAGAATCTACTCATGAAGCTATAGAATATTTATCGGAAAAAGGATACGATCCTCATTTTGGAGCTAGACCTTTAAAAAGAGTAATTCAAAATGAAATTTTAAATAATCTTTCCAAAGAAATTATTGGAGAAAAAATACAGAAAAATCATAAAATATTGATCGATTTTTTTAAAGAACAAGGAATTGTCTTTCGTCAATCAGAAAAATTAGAAAATGTTAATATTCAATAATAATAGTGATTTATAAATCTGGTTTTGTTAATATTATAGGATTTCCTAATACAGGAAAGTCTACCTTGATGAATTCTTTAGTAGGAGAAAGACTTTCCATTATAACATATAAACCACAAACTACTCGTCATAGAATATTGGGAATTATTAATGAATCGAATTTTCAGATCATATTTTCTGATACTCCAGGAATAATTCACCCTGTTTACCCTATGCAAAAAATTATGATGCAATATGTGGAAAAATCATTGGAAGATGCAGATATTATTTTGTTAATAACAGAAATAGGAAAACTAGAATACTTTCCAATATTCAATGAAATTAAAAAAAAGGCTCCCATTATTATATTGATTAATAAAATTGATAAAATAGGAATAAAATTCAAAGAAAATATATTATATCATGCAATTGATTATTGGCATAAATTATTTCCTAATTCAGAAATATTACCAATATCTGCATTAAAAAAAACCAATCAAGATCTTTTGATGAATAAAATTATAACTTTATTATCTGAACACCCTCCTTATTATCCCAAAGAATTTTTAAGTAATAGATCTAAACGTTTTTTTGTAAATGAAATAATTAGAGAAAAAATATTTTTTCTATACAAAAAAGAAATACCCTACTCAGTAGAAATAAATACAGTCCTTTTTAAAAAAGAAAAAACTTTCATAGATATATTATCTTGTGTATATGTAGAACGTAATTCTCAAAAAGGAATTTTAATTGGAAAGAGAGGAGAGACTCTTAAAAAATTGAAATTCTTTTCTGTAAAAAGCATAGAGTCTTTCTTGAAAAAAAAGATCAAATTAAAGCTTAATGTGAAAGTTTGTCCAAATTGGAGGCATGATTACAAAAAATTAAAATTTTTTGGATACTGAATTTATTCAATTTTTATGATGAAAAATTCTTTTTTTCCAAATTGGAGTAAAATGTACTTTTTTCCTATAATATTCTTTTTTTGGAGCAAAATATTTTCTTTTATTAGAATTTTATTTAAATAAATTGAATTTGATTTTAGAGCACGACTAGCCTCACTTTTAGAATAAAAAAATCCACTTTTTTTTAAAATATCTAATAAAAAAATTCCTTTTTCAAATTCTTCACAAGATAGAAGCATATGTGGAATTTGATTGTATATGGAAATGAAAGTTTCCTCATTTAATAATTGTAAAATTTTATTTTTTTTATTGAATAATATATGTGTGATTTTTATGATTTTTTCGGAAATTTCTTTTCCATGAACCCATTTCGTAATTTCATGAGCTAATTTCTTTTGTAAAAATCTTTTATTTGGATTTTTTCTATGTTGAATAATTAATTCATCAATTTTTTCTTTAGAAAAAAAAGTATATATTCTTATGTATTTTTCAATTTCAAAATCCGATATATTGATCCAAAACTGATAAAATTTATATGGAGAAGTTTTATTTTTATCCAACCATATATTTTCTCCTTTTTCACTTTTTCCAAATTTAATCCCATTCGGTTTTGTTATTAAAGGAAAAGTAAATCCATATGCTTTTTTTCCTGTTTTTTTTTTGATCAGTTCTATCCCTGTTGTTATATTTCCCCATTGATCAGATCCACCTATTTGTAATAAACAATTTTTCATTTGATTTAAATATAAAAAATCGTATCCTTGTATCAGAGAATAAGAAAATTCAGTAAAGGAAATTCCGTTTTTTTCATTATTAATTCTTTTCTTCACAGAATCTTTAGATATCATATAATTTACAGTAAAATATTTTCCAATTTCACGAATAAATTCCAAAAAAGAAACATTTTGAATCCAATCTAAATTATTTAATAATTCTATTTTTTCTGAATGGAACTTCATAAGTTTTATAACTTGATTTTTTATGAATTCTGTATTTTTTTGTAAAATTTCTTGACTAAGAAAAATCCTGTTATCTTTTCTCCCAGAAGGATCTCCTATAAAACCTGTAGCTCCCCCAATCAATGCTAAGGATTTATGTCCCATTTTTTGAAAATGAATGAGAATAATAATAGGAAGCAAACTTCCTAAGTGAAGAGAATCAGATGTCGGGTCAAAACCTGTATATATTGTGGTAGGTTTTTTTAATTGATTTTCTATACCAGAAACTTTATCTTTTATTAAACCTCTCCATGATAGTTCGTCAATGATATTTTGTTGCATGTATTAAAAGTGATATTATTTAATGAGAAAAAAGATTATAGGATATAATTCTTTCACTTTATTTTTTAGTTTAATGCACGTCATTTTTAATGCCGTTTTTTTCAGAATGGATTTTTTTTTCATATTAAGAATATATATCTTTTTGTTGCCTTTCAGTAGTTTTTTGTTTTTTATTTGTTTACTTGCAAGTATAAAAAAAACCAAATTAACTGTATGTGTTTATCTACTATGTGGTACAATTAAGTTATTTTTTTGTGTTTTTATTTTTGTATTCTTAATGATTGAATATGATGATTTTTCTAATTTATTAACAGCTTTTGCAAATTTCACTTTTTCATATTTTATGATTCTATTTTTTAGAATTTTTTTTCTATTGATGTAAAAAGAATTTATTTTTGAGGGTTATTTTTTAGAAACTTTTCTTTTATAATGACTTCTACTGGTTTATTCTCTATTTTAGAATTTAGCCAAGAAATAATATCTAGATATAGGAAAGTTCTCTTTTCATAAGGATGATCATAATATTTAATTAATTTATCTCTTAATTTTTTAAACTGACCTTTGATTTGATGTGGATATACATTTCCCAAATTTTTAAAAAAATGAATAATCTTTTTTTGCACAATATACCAATCGTCCATTTGAATAAAAAATTTGTATGCAGACTGAATCTTTTGATCCATATTTTCATCTAATCCACTTTCGTAACAAGCAATTAAATGTAGGAGTCTGGCAAAACATTGTAAATCTTGTCGTAAATTTTTTTTCTTATTTTCCATAATTTTTGACAAATATAGAATGGTTTTTTCATGATCTCCACTTCCGAAATATAAACAAGCAATTTTGTAATAAAGAACCATAATATAATGAGAATCTAAACGATTATGAATTTTTTTGAAATCCATAAATAATGATGGAATGACTTTTTTCACTCCTTCTGAAAAACTACCTTCCATATAATGTTTGTTAATACGATTAGTATATGTATACATAAAAATTAATATTCTGGTATTTCCATTTATAAGTATTTCTCCATTTTTGACTTCTTTTTCAAATTGCTTTAATACATTAGTAAACTTTGAGTAATGATTCAAATAAAATAAAGTATCTAATAAGTAATGATATCCTTTTAAGTAATTGACAGGAGCTATTTTCTTTTCTTTTGTATGATTTTGAAACAATTCTACCCATTTATAAGATGATCTATAGCACATAATAAAATCTTGTCGTATGTAATGATACCAAACTTGAGCCTGATATAGAAACAATTTTTCGTAAAAACTAAGTTTTTCAATATCAAATTTTGGAAGATTTGTACGAAAATATGTTTCTATAAATATTTTGTCTTTTTCATTTCTGACATATCCTACTTTTAAATATAAACCATATAATTCCAAAGAAAGGCTAGATAAAGCATTATTACATTGTATTTTTTCAATTAATTCTTTAGATTCTGCTGATAATTCTCCGGATCTAGAATAAAGACTTCTAGTTATATGTTGAGACTCTATCATTTTTTCAAACTCTACTAGTTCTAAAAGAATTGTGTTATATTCATAACATTTAGCAATAATTTTTGCTTTTCCTAATAATTTTAAACTTTGTATATATAAACCTTTGTTATACAATATTTTAGAAAAATCTAAATATTCACGTATTTGTATATCATAATTTTCTTCAGTGTGTTGTAACTTAAGACTAATCAAAATTTTCTTATATAAATTAGCTTTTACATTGGATAGTTGCACTTTGCTTATAGGTGATTTTAATATTTTTTTTTCATCATAAGAATTTATTTTGCTCATGATTTCAAAAAGTTTCATAAACTTGGCACATTTATTCTTTTTTATGCGACTAGCATAAAGTTTGAAATTTCTTTTTTCTGATTTTGACAAAGTTTGAATCAATAAAAGAAGATTATCTGATTTATTGTAGTTAGACATTGTAATTTTATAATAATATTTAGTTTGATAAATAGAAAAATATAGAATAATTTTATTAATTGAACATTGTAAGTATTAAAATAATTCATTTCTATTTCTTTCTTGGAAAAAATAGTTTTGAGATTATCAAATAATCCAATGGTATGGAAAAGAAAAGAATACAAATTTTTGATACAACTTTGCGAGATGGAGAACAGGTTCCTGGATGCAAATTAAATACTAAAGAAAAAATAAAAATAGCTAAAAGATTAGAATCTTTAGGAGTGGATGTTATTGAAGCAGGATTTCCTACTTCTAGTCCAGGAGACTATCAATCTGTTCAAGAAATCTGTAGATCAGTTTCAAAAACTGTAGTTTGTGCATTATCTAGAGCAGTAGAAAAAGATATAGAGATAGCAGGACAAGCGTTACAACATGCGAAAAGACCAAGGATTCATACGGGAATAGGAACCTCAAATTGTCATATACGTTATAAATTCAATAGCACTCCGGATAAAATTATAGAAAGAGCTATTCTTGCAGTAAAATATGCAAAGAGTTTTGTAGAAGATGTTGAATTTTATGCGGAAGATGCGGGGCGTACAGAAAATGAATTTTTGGCAAAAATATGTGAAAATGTGATAAAATATGGAGCTACGGTTATTAATATCCCTGATACTACAGGGTATTGTCTTCCGAAAGAATATGGAAATAAAATACGATTTTTAAAAGAGAATGTTAAAGGGATTCATAAAATTAAGTTATCTACTCATTGTCATAATGATTTGGGACTAGCTACGGCTAATTCTTTATCTGGAATAATGAATGGAGCAGAACAAGTGGAATGTACTATTAATGGGATTGGAGAAAGAGCTGGGAACACTTCTTTGGAAGAAATAGTTATGATTATGAAACAAAATTCTCATTTGAATTTATTTACTAATATAAATACAAAACTTATTTATTCCACAAGTCATCTAGTATCTGAATGTACAGGAATGAGAGTTCAAGCTAATAAGGCTATTGTAGGAATTAATGCTTTTTCTCATTCATCAGGAATTCATCAAGATGGAGTAATAAAAAAGAGGGAAACTTATGAAAGTATTAATCCAGAAGATGTTGGAATAGATCAATCTTCAATTATTCTAACAGCTAGAAGTGGTAGAGCCGCTTTGTCTTATCGTTATAAAAAATTGGGTCATTTTTTGAGTAAAAATTCTTTAGATTTGGTTTATTCTATTTTTTTAAAATATGCAGATGAAAAGAAAGAAATTACTGATATGGAATTAAGAACGATATTGAAAAAAGCTAATTTAAATGCAAATAATAAAATATTGCATTCTACTAATAATGCTAACAGAAGAATAAATGTTTTGTAAAAATGTCAAAATCATTATTTGATAAAATTTGGGAGTCTCATATAGTCAAAGAATTAGAAAACGGAATATATGTTATTTATGTTGATAGACATTATATACATGAAGTAACGAGTCCTCAAGCTTTTCTAGAATTAGAAAAAAGGAATTTTTCTGTTTTAAGACCTAAGAAAATTATAGCAACTGCGGATCATAACGTTCCTACAATAAATCAACATCTACCTGTTTTAGATTCTTTGTCTAGAAAACAAATCAATTTGTTAACAGATAATTGCCGAAAATTTGGAATCACGTTATATCAACTAGGTCATAAAAATAATGGAATAGTCCATGTGATTGGTCCTGAATTAGGTTATACTTTACCAGGGATGACAATAGTTTGTGGAGACAGTCACACTTCTACTCATGGGGCTTTTGGATGTATAGCTTTCGGAATTGGAACTAGTCAAGTAACCATGGTTATGGCTAGTCAATGTTTATTATTATCCAAACCGAAACAAATGAGAATTCAATTAAATGGAAATTTAAAGAGAGGAGTCACCCCAAAAGATGTCATTTTGTATATTATTTCAAAATTAGGAGTGGATGCGGGAATCGGTCATTTTATAGAATATACAGGATCTTCTATTCAAAAAATGAGCATGGAAGGAAGAATGACTATTTGTAATATGAGTATTGAAATGGGAGCAAAGGGAGGATTAATTGCTCCAGATCAAATTACTTTTGATTACATTAAAAAATGCAAATATTTCAAGAAATCAAAAGGGGATAAAATGATAGAATATTGGAAACATTTAATAACAGATGAGAATACAACATTTGATAAAGAGTATGTTTTTAATGTTGAAGAAATACAACCTATGATAACTTATGGAACAAATCCTGGTATGGCAATAAAAATTTCTGAATCTATTCCAAAATTAGAGACAGATCTAAAATCTTTAAATTATATGGGATTATCTAATGTAGATTCTTTAATAGGAAAAAAAATTGATTATATCTTTATAGGAAGTTGCACTAATTCTAGAATAGAAGATTTAAGATTAGTTGCTTCTATAGTAAAAGGGAAAAAGAAAGCGAATCATGTTCGTGTAATGATAGTTCCTGGGTCAAATCAAGTTGTTAAACAAGCTAAAGAAGAAGGATTAGATAGAATTTTTAAAAGTTGTGGATTTGAATTTCGTCAACCAGGATGTTCTGCTTGTTTGGGAATGAATGAGGATAAAATTCCTTCAGGAGAATATTGTGTTTCTACATCTAATAGAAACTTTGAAGGAAGACAGGGCCCAGGATCTAGAACTTTATTAGCAAGTCCTTTAACAGCTGCTGTTATAGCTATTGAAGGAAAAATTGTAGATGTAAATAAATATATTCATGAGAAAATTTACGATGTTAACTAGCCAAGCAATTCCATTGCCTATAGAGGACATAGATACAGATCAGATTATTCCAGCTCGTTTTTTAAAAGAAATTAAACGTGAAGAATGTGGGAAAAACCTTTTTATAGATTGGCGTTATAGAAAAGATGGATCTTTAAATGAAGATTTCATATTAAATAATTCTAATTTTAGTGGAAAAATCCTTTTATCAGGAAGAAATTTTGGTTGCGGGTCCAGTCGAGAACATGCAGCATGGGCTATTTACGATTATGGATTTAAAGTTGTAATATCTAGTTTTTTTGCTGATATTTTTAGAGAAAATGCATTGAACAATGGATTACTAACTGTAGAAGTTTCTGAAAATTTTTTGAAAATATTGTTTGAAACAATTGGAAAAAATCCGAAAATTAAAATAAAAGTTGATTTAATCAATCAAAAGGTCTCAATAATGGAAACAGGAGAATTTGATAAATTTTATATGCATCCATACAAAAAAAATTGTTTTTTAAATGGTTATGATGATATAGATTTTCTAGTTTCCATAAGAAAAGATGTAGAAAATTTTGAAAAAAATAGAAAAAATATTCTATGAAAAAAAATATTTCTGTAATAGAAGGAGATGGAATAGGTCCTGAAATCATGAAACAAACAATAAAAGTTTTAAACTCTATAGCAAAAAAATATAATCATGATTTTTATTATCATAAAACTATAGCTGGATCTATAGCCATAGAAAAATTTGGAGATCCAATGCCGGAAAAAACTATAGATACTTGTTTAAAATCAGATGCTGTTTTATTTGGTTGTATAGGAGACGAAAAATATGATCATAATCCAAGAGGGAAAAGGCCTGAAGATGGATTATTAAAATTAAGAAAAAGAATGAATTTATATTGCAATATTCGTCCTATAATGGTTTATTCAGAAGTTAATAAATCACCTATAAAAAAGGAACTATTGGATGGGGTTGATTTTATAATATACCGTGAATTGACAGGAGGAATTTATTTTGGAGAAAAAGGTCGTTCTAAAAATGGAGAAGAAGCTTATGATTATTGTTTTTATTCAAAAAAAGAAATTGAAAGAGTTGGAGAGATGGCTTTTAAAGCAGCTCTTTATCGACGAAAAAAAAAAGTAACATTAGTGGATAAAGCAAATGTATTAGAAACTTCCAGATTATGGAGAGAAGTTATTCGAAAAATAGCATTGGATTATCCAAGTGTAAATCTGGATTTTTTGTATATAGATAATGCTGCTATGCAAATTATTATGAATCCTAGAAGATTTGATGTTATTCTAACAGATAACATGTTTGGAGATATTCTTTCAGACGAGTCTAGTGTAATTACAAGTTCTTTAGGATTATTGCCTTCAGCTTCTATAGGAAATCATAAATCTATGTTTGAACCCATACATGGATCTTACCCCCAAGCGAAGGGAAAAAATATAGCAAATCCTTTGGGATGTATTCTTTCAGGGGCTATGATGTTAGAATATTTTGGAATGCATAAAGAAAAAAATCTTTTAGAAAAAGCTGTGAGAAAATCTATTGAAGAGAAAGTATGTACACCAGATATTATCGAATCAGAGTTTTTTTCAACCACTGAAGAAGTGGGAAATTATATAGAAAAATATATTCAAAATCAATAAATTTTTTCTATAATTGGCTTTTTTGGATCTAATATTTCTAATATCCTTTTAATAAGAAATGGAAGAAAATTTTTTTTATAATCTTCGTACGTAATATTTATTTTTTTTTTCTGAAAAAAATTTATAGGAATTTTCGATATTTCTCCGTTCTTTTCAGGGGAAAGAATTCCTATGGAAGGAGGTCTTTTTTTATTTCCAAAAAAAATAGGGGATTTAAACCACAAATAAACATAAATAAGTAATTGCATAGTATTGGCATAATTTGGATCATGAAAAATGTTTTCAATATTTCTTAGAGAAACATTCATTTCTTTAATTTTTTGAAATCCTATTTTGTAATCAAGAATACGAGGAACACCATCATATTCATCTATACGATCGATGATTCCATGTAGATTTACTTGTTTTGATCCTACATTTAATATTGCAGAAACTTTGCATTCTATTTCTTTCACAAAGATTTTGTGTCCATTTTGAATGCATTTTTCATCCCATGAAATAAAATTTTCTATATAAGTTTTTATTATACAATAAAATAACATGTTTTTTCCTTCAATCGTTTTTTGTTTTTCTAAAAGAACTTTTTTAACAATAGATTCAGAAATTTTTTTCATATTGTGAATACAATTAATTGTTATAAAATTTTCTCTTATGGGATAATATAAAATTTTTAATATCTGATGAATGACTTTTCCTACTTTTTTCTTAAAGGAAATTTCTTCTGGATCATTTAAACTAAGTATTTTTTTGTAATAAAATAAAAGAGGGTTGTAATTATATAAATGAATAGAAGAAGGAGATAGTCCTTGAACAATTAATTCATGCAAACGATAAATGATAGGTTTTGTTTTTTCAATTACAATAGGGACTTTTAGTAAGTTGATAGGAATAAATGGATTGTTTATTTTTTCTGTTGATATTTTATAATTCATTTCCATTTGATGTAGAAAACGACTTTTTTCTCCAGAATTAATTTCATCTGGTTGATTTTTATATATTAAATATGTTTCTGCAGAAGATTGAAAAATTCTTATAAAATGATGAAAATAAACATCATTATTAAAATCTTTATTATTAAAATCCTTCATTTTTAATCCTTGACGAAGATCAAAAGGAATAAAAGAATAGTTTTTTTCATGATTTTTTGGAGGAATAATTCCTTCATTAAAAGAGGTAATGATCACTACATCGAAATTTTTAAAAAAAATATCCATAAAACCTGTTATGTATAACCCTCTTTTATTTTTATGTATATATCGTATACTTTTTGTTTTCACGAATTGTTCATATATATTAAAAACGTCGTTTATTCCGAAAAATAAATTTTTCTTCTTTCTAACTATTATTTTTAGTTTGTAGATATAAACTTCTAGTTTAAAAAGAAATTTTAATTCTATAAAATGTTTATTCATATTTGAAAAAAGCATTTTTTTTAATTTTCTGATAAAACCAATAAGACTTAGAAGAATAATTCTTGTGTTGTGAGTTGAAATTTGAAAAATGATCCATAAATCATTTTTTAGTAGATATTTTTTTATGAAATCTTCGGAAATAAAATCTGAATCGTTTTCAGTTTTCAATATTTTTAATAAAGAATTTTTTTTAAGAAAAAACTTTTGAATATATCCATCAGACAGAACTCTAATAACATCTTTTTTAGTGAATTTGTTAAATTTCTCTTTTCTTAATAATAATTGGAATATGGAATAAAAAGTATAATAAATAGGAATATTTTTGAAGGAGTAATCTATATTTATAGATATGTTTACTCCTAATTTTTTCATAGAATCTAACAACGGTATAAATAAACATTTATCTCCTGGTATTATGAGTATACTGTAGGGTTTTTTTCCTTTTTTGAGCAATTTGTATACTATATTTTCTACAATCTTTACTTGTTCTATTTCTTTTGAAACTTCAATTACTTTTAAATTATTAAATCTTTTATGTGTCTTATAAATTTTATTTTGATTTTTAGATTCAAGGATATTTTTTTGGATCTTATTTTCATATTCATATAAGTTATAGACTAATCCATGACTATATTGAATGATTTTTTGAACAAAAATTTTTTCACATTTATTCAATATAAGATCTATAAACAACAAAATTTTTGTACGTGAATTTTCAGATAAAAAAAAACCAAAACGAGAAATAGCTATTTTGAAAAGCATTCCTTGATAAGTGATTCCTTTTTTTAAAAGTTGAGATTGCAGTGTATAATAATATTCATGAATCTTTTCCCAAAAAAGAAATTTTTCTTGTTCTAAAATATTAAAATTCCACTTTTTTATTTTTTCTGTAGAGATAATAGAAGAAAAAAAGCGTTCCACATCAATCATATTGATATCTATATTTTGAAAGTCGTTCAATATTTTAGGGCCCCAATTAAAAAAATTATTGAAATTTTTCTCTAAAAAATCATCTTTTTTTAAGATAGAAAAGAAATAAAGAAGAATAAAATGATTGTCTAAAATTTTTAATCCGGAAATTTTTTCGAAAAATTTTTCAATTGTAAAAAATTCAGTCTCTAAGCTAAATTTTGATTTATATTTATTTTTTATATATTCTATAACAGGATCTTCTTTTGATATTAATATATATTTCTGATTCTTTTTTTTTGACAATAATAGGTGTTGAATGATTTGATCAATTTTTTTTTTCACAAGAAAAAAATTTTTTAATATTTATTTCATCTTTTCTAAGATGTTCTTTTAATTCTTGAAGTGTGTTAAACTTTTTTTCTTCTCGAATCATATGAATTATTAAAACATCTATTTTTTTTCCATAAATTTTTTCAAAAAAATCAAAAATATGTACTTCTATATTGATTTTTTGATTTTTTGGATTAATAGTAGGATTAACTCCTATATTTAACATTCCTCGATAAATATTATCCATATAATTAATTTTCACAGCATAAACTCCATTTTTTGGGATTAATTTTTTTGAATCTACTTGTAGATTTGCAGTTGGAAAATCAATAGTGTTCCCTATTCCTTTTCCTTTTATTACATTACCGGATAATGTATAAAAAGACCCCAGTGCTTTGTTTGCCCATTGTATATTTCCTAGTAAAATAGATTTTCTAATATCGGTAGAACTAATTATTTTTTTGTTAAATATATATGGTTCAACCTTTATCAGGTTAAATCCGTAAATATGAGAGAATTTTTTTAATTTTTCGTGAGAACCATCTCTATTTTTTCCAATATGAGAATCATATCCAGTAATAATTTCTTTGATTCTAAATTTAGAATGTAAAATTTTTTTGAAAAAGTTTTTTGTACTTAATTTTGAAAAATTTATAGTAAAAGGATGAATAATCAAATGTTTTACTCCTAATTTTTTCAAATTATATATCCTTTCAGGAAGAGTGTTTAAATAGAAAAATTTTTTACCAGGATTTAATATTTCTTTTGGATGTGGATAAAAAGTAAGCAAAACGGGACAATACTTTTTTTCAGATCTAAAAATTAGATTTTGAATTATTTTTTGATGTCCCATATGAACCCCATCAAAAACTCCAAGAGTCAATATACATGGAGAAAAAGAAGAAAATTCATCAATAAATGAATAAATTTTCAAAATTTTTGTCTTTTTTCTCTTACATTTACAAATACAAAGATACTGAATTTATATTTTTATGATTTTTTAATCAAAAGGGATTGCATGATGCATAAGAAAAAAATAAAGGGGATAATTACTCAAATTATAGGACCTATTATTGATGTTTCTTTTAAAAACAGTGAGACACTTCCTAAAATTTACGATGCTTTGGAAGTCAATTTATCAAAAAAAAACAAAATAGTTTTAGAAGTTCAACAACATATTGGGGACAAAAATGTTCGTTGCATCTCTATGGAAGTAACAGATGGATTGCAAAGAGGACTAGAAGTAAATGGATTAGGAAAACCAATTAGCGTTCCTGTAGGGGGATCCATCAATGGTAGAGTTTTTAATGTTTTGGGAGATTGCATAGATGGATTAGGAGATATAGATAAATCTATAACTAGACCTATTCACAGCGATCCTCCAGCATTTAAAGACTTATCAACAGAAACAGAAATATTGTATACAGGGATTAAAGTTATTGATTTAATAGAGCCTTATCCAAAAGGAGGAAAGATTGGTTTATTTGGTGGGGCAGGTGTAGGAAAAACTGTTCTAATACAAGAATTAATCAATAATGTAGCGAAAGGACATGGAGGAAGATCTGTTTTTGCGGGAGTAGGAGAAAGATCTAGAGAAGGAAATGATTTATTAAGAGAAATGTTAGAATCTGGAATTATAAAATATGGAGATTCTTTCATGAAATCCATGAAAAAAGGATATTGGGATCTTTCCAAAGTAGATAAAGATGCACTTAAGCAATCTAAAGCAGCTTTTGTCTTTGGTCAAATGAATGAGCCTCCCGGAGCTAGAGCTAGAGTCGCCTTATCTGGATTAACATTAGCTGAATATTATAGAGATCAATATGTAGAAGGAAAAGAAGGACAAGATGTCTTGTTTTTTATAGACAATATATTTAGATTTACTCAGGCAGGATCAGAAGTTTCAGCATTATTAGGAAGGATTCCTTCATCTGTAGGATATCAGCCAACTTTATCATCAGAAATGGGTTCTATGCAGGAAAGAATTACTTCAACGAAAAAAGGATCCATTACTTCAGTACAAGCTGTTTATGTTCCTGCAGATGATTTAACAGATCCAGCTCCTGCTATTACATTTTCTCATTTAGATGCAACAACAGTTCTTTCCAGAAAAATAGCATCTTTAGGAATCTATCCTGCAGTAGATCCTTTGGATTCTACTTCTCGTATTTTGTCTCCGGATATAATAGACAAAGATCATTATAATTGCGCACAACGCGTTAAAGAAATTTTACAAAAATATAATTCTTTACAAGATATTATAGCTATTCTAGGAATAGAAGAATTAAGTGAAGAAGATAAATTAATAGTTTCCAGGGCTAGACGTGTTCAGCGTTTTTTATCTCAACCATTTCATGTTGCAAAACAGTTTACAGGGATTGAAGGGATTTTTGTAAAAATTGAGGATACAATCAAAGGATTCAATATGATAATAAATGGTGAGTTAGATCACATTCCAGAAACAGCCTTTAATCTAAAAGGAACGATTGAACAAGTAATAGAAACTGGAAAAAAAATGATAACTTATGAAAGTAAAAATTCTTGATTGTGATCATATATTATATCAAGGAAATATAATTTCCATTACAGCTCCTGGCTTATGTGGATATTTTCAACTATTAGAAAATCATGATTATTTTATATCCATATTAAAAAATGGGGTCATCAAATTATATATTGATGAAAAAAATAGAAAAAAAATAAAAATAAAAAGTGGACTTTTGAAAGTTAAAAATAATTCAATTATTGTTATTTTATAATGATTTTGATGATTTATAAGAACTGAGTTTCATGTACTCTTTTCTATTTTTAAATATTTTTATAGCGCTAAAAATAGCTTCTTCAAAAGAATTTTGATTAGCAATTCCTTTTTTAGCTATATCATAGGCAACACCGTGATCTGGAGAAGTTCGTACGTGGGAAAGACCTGCTGTAAAATTCACACCGTGATTAAAAGTTAATGTTTTAAAAGGAATTAATCCTTGGTCATGATACATAGCTAAAACAGCATCAAAATTACGGTAGAGTTGATTTCCAAAAAAACTGTCTGAAGAATAAGGGCCAAAAACCAGCCATCCTTTTTTTTGAAATAAACAATCAACAGCAGGTTTAATTTTTGTTTTTTCTTCATCTCCTGTTAATCCATTATCACTTGAATGAGGGTTACATCCTAAAACTGCGATTTTTGGTTTTTCTATAGAAAAATCAATAATAAGGGATTGATGTAGAATTTTTATTGATTTTATTATTTTTTTTATGTTTAATTCTGAAGAGACTTTTTTTAAAGGCAAATGATTAGTTACTAAAGCTATTTTCAAAATATCATGAATCATTATCATTAGGGATTCTCCTTCCAAAACATTTTGTAAATATTCAGTATGTCCAAAAAATGAGAAACCTTTCAAATTCATATATTTTTTGTTGACTGGAGCTGTTACAAGTACGTCAATTTTTCCTTCTTTTAAAGCTTTCACAGCTTTTTTTAAAGATAAAATAGGATATTTTCCTGAATCTGGATGATTGATTTTTATAGAATCAAACTTGGGTTCTTCTTTCCATATATTGAATACATTGATTTTGTAATCAATAATTTCTTTAAAATTTTTTACTTCTCGGATATGATTTATCTCCAGATTTAAGATTTTATTATAATAAGAACATAATTTAGTAGATCCAAATAATATTGGTGTAAAAAAATCTAGAAGTCTTTTTTTACGACATACTTTTAAAAAAATCTCTATCCCTATTCCGTGAATGTCCCCTGTGGTAACTCCCACTCTAATTTTTTTTTTTCTATAATTCATTTAATATTTAATTTGATAAAAATTATAAATAATTATGTTTACTGGTATTGTAGAATGTACAACAAAAGTATATCAATTCAATCGTGATAAAAATAATCTTTGTATTACTTTCATTAATCCATTTTTAGATGAAATTAGAATAAATGAAAGTGTTTGTCATAATGGAATATGTTTTACTATTATAGATATTAATGAAAAAACTTATTCAGTTATAGCTTCTGAAGAAACTTTTTTATGTACTAATTTAAATTTTTTAAAAATTAAAGATGAAGTAAATCTAGAAAGAGGATTAATGATGTTTGAAAGATTAAATGGACATGTAGTACAAGGACATGTAGATACAACTGCTGAAATTATTCAAATAGAAAATAGAAATGGTAGTTGGATATTTTTTTTTAGATCTAAAAAAAAATTAAATCACACAGTTGTAGAAAAAGGATCCATTGCTATAAATGGAATAAGTCTTACTATTAGAACATGTAATCACTATATATTTAGCGTTTCCATTATTCCTTATACTTATAAGAAAACAAATTTTAACCTTATGAAAGTAGGAGATATTGTGAATGTAGAGTTTGATATATTAGGAAAATATATTAGTAAATATATCAGTAATTATAATGATATGTTTATTCTAAAATAGGTTCTCCAGATGAAATATTTTTGTCTGTATATTTTTTGTACATATTAAAATGGTTAATAAATTTTCTAGCAAGTGTTTTGACTTGATATTGATATATTTTTTCATTTTTCCATGAATTTTTTGGATTTAATATATGAGAAGATATTCCTGGACAATATTTTGGGATTTTAAAATTAAAAATTGGATATTTTTCGTAAGGGACCTCTAATAAAAAACCATCTAAAGCACTTTTTACTATTTTTCGAGTATCATTTAATTTGATACGATATCCGGATGAATATCCTCCTGATATTAATCCTGTATTAACCATCCAAACATTTATTTTAGTGTTCTCTAATCTTTTCATTAGCATATTTGTGTATTGAACAGGATGTAAAGGCATGAACGGAGCTCCAAAACAAGAAGAAAAAGTAGCTTTCGGGTTAACTATATTTAGTTCAGTTCCAGCAACTTTAGATGTATATCCTAATAAAAAATAATAAGAAGATTGTGCTCTATTTAATTTAGCTATGGGTGGTAAAACACCAAAAGCATCATATGTAAGAAAAAAAATATTTTTGATATTAGAAGATAATAATTTTTTCTCAATATTATTTACAAAATGAATAGGATAGCTTATCCTAATATTTTGAGTAATAGAATCATCTAAAAAATCAACTTCTTTGGTTTCTTTTTTTAAAATGACATTTTCTAACATAGCTCCTTTTTTTATAGCATGATATATCATAGGTTCTTTTTCGCTAGAAATACCTAATATTTTTGCATAACATCCTCCTTCAAAATTAAAAATGATGTTATCATAAGTCCATCCATGTTCATCATCTCCCACCAAATTTCTGTTGATATCATTGGATATAGTCGTTTTTCCTGTTCCAGATAATCCAAAAAAAAGAGCTGTATCTTTTTCATATTTTCCTACATTTGCAGAACAATGCATGGGGAATACATTTTTGTATACAGGTAGTATGAAATTTAGGACAGAAAAGATAGATTTTTTTATTTCTCCTGTATATCCTGACCCTCCAATCAAAACTATTTTTTTGGAAAAATTCAATATAGAAAAATTTTTTTTACGTGTTCCATCTTCCATAGGATCAGCTTGAAATCCTGGAGCACAAAATAATAACCAATCTGGTAAAATTTTACCAATCTTTGGAATCCTTAGGAAAAGATTATGAATAAATAAATCGGACCATGGATATTCACTAATAGAACGAACATTAAACTGATAACGTTTATCAGAACAAAGATATCCATCCCTAATGTATAATGTTTTTCCAGATAAGTATCGAACTACTTTTCGATATAAATGATCAAATTTTTCTGGATTAAAAGATCGATTAAATTTCTCATCCCACCAAACTTTTTTTTCTGTGACACTGTCCTTTACAATAAATCTATCTTCAGGGGATCTTCCAGTGAATAAACCAGTATTTATTGCTAAAACTCCTGATTTAGTTTCTACACCCATTCCGTTTTGAATAATTATGTTTTGTAATTCATAAGGATTTAACTGATAATAGTCATAAGAATTCAATATTCCGTAATTTTCTAGAGAAAGAGGCATCATATATTCTTCTGTGATTTCTGTAATTATATACTATTTCTGCATATAGCAAATTTATATATGATTTACAAAAGTTTACTAATTTTGTACAATAAAAAAAATTATGATCCTATGTCTGACATTGCATCCAGAGTCAATGCTCTTATTGTAGATAAATTAAGTGTAGATGAAAGCGAAATTGTTCCTACTGCTAGTTTCACTAATGATTTAGGAGCAGATTCCTTAGATATAGTAGAACTTATCATGGAATTTGAAAAAGAATTTAACATTAGTATTTCTGATGAAAAGGCAGAAAAAATAACAACAGTAGGCGAAGCCATACAGGCTATAGAAGATCTTTTAATTGATAAGAATATTGATAAAAAAATCTGATTAGCATTTTTTTATGTATGTATGAATATGGAGAAATTAAAAAAAGTAGTAGTTACTGGTATTGGTTCTATTACCCCGATAGGAAATAATGTAAAAGAATATTGGATTTCTCTTATTAATGGAAAAAGTGGATGTGCTCCTATCACTTATTTTAATACTAAAAAATATAAGACTAAATTTGCTTGTGAATTAAAAAATTATGATCCGAGTCTTTTTTTCAATAAAAAAGAAAGACGAAAATTAGACCCCTGTGCACAATATGGAATAGTTGCTTCTGAAGAGGCCATAAAAAATAGTGGAATTAATTTTTTAAAAGAAAAAAGAGAAAGAATTGGAGTGATTTGGGCTTCAGGAATTGGAGGACTCCTCAATTTGGAAGAATCTATTTCTGATTATGTAAATGGAGGAAGATATCCTAGATTTAGTCCTTTTTTTATTCCTAAAATGCTAATAGATATCACTGCTGGTTTTATTTCTATGAATTATGGCCTTCATGGTCCAAATTACGCAACAGTATCTGCTTGTGCTTCTTCTTCTAATGCGATTGTAGATGCTTATCATTTAATATGTTTAGGAAAAGCAGATATAATGGTTGTAGGAGGTTCTGAAGCTGCTATAACCCAAAGTGGAGTAGGAGGGTTTAATGCTTTACATGCCTTGTCTACTAGAAATGAAGATTATCAAACAGCATCACGTCCTTTTGATAAAGATAGAGATGGTTTTGTATTAGGTGAGGGATCCGGATGTCTTATACTTGAAGAATATAAACATGCTCAAGAAAGAGAAGCCTATATATATGCTGAAATAGGAGGAGTAGGAATGTCTGGAGATGCTTATCATATTACGGCACCTCATCCAGAAGGAAAAGGAATTGTTTTAGCGATGAAGACGGCTATTCAAGATGCAGGAATTAAATGTGAAGAAGTTGATCATATTAATTCTCATGGAACTTCTACTCAGTTGGGAGATCTTGCAGAAGTAAAAGCTATTCAAAAAGTTTTTAATAAAAATATATATAATATAGATATTAATTCTACAAAATCTATGACAGGACATTTATTAGGTGCTGCAGGAGCAATAGAAGCTATTGCTTCTATACTTCCTTTAACAAAAGGAATAATCCCTCCAACTATAAATTTATTTCATATAGATAGAAATATAGATCCAAAAATTAATTTTACTCCAAATAAATCTATAAAAAGAGAAGTAAAAATTAGTATATGTAATACTTTCGGATTTGGAGGACACAATGTTTGTATTTTATTCAAAAAAATAAATGTTGTCTAATACTACTTTTGAAAAAGATGAAGATTCTATTCTAGTCGAAAAATTAATAAATATATTAGGGTTTTGTCCAAAAAACACGAAATTTTTAAAGGAAGTATTCATTTATAGTTTTTCTCCAAAAAGAAAAAATTTGAATCAAAATTATTCTGTTAATTTTCAAAGACTCGAATTTTTAGGAGATGCTGTGTTAAATTCTATTATCTCACATTTTTTATGTGAAAAACTTCCTGATAAAAAAGAAGGAGAGTTAACTCAAATACGATCTAAAATAGTATGCAGAAGAAATTTGAATGATATTTCTAGAAAATTAACTCTTACAGATATTATTTTTAATAAATCAGTCATATCTGATAACATATTGGGAAATACACTTGAAGCTTTAATAGGATTTATTTATTTAGAAATAGGATATCAAGGTTGTAAAGATTTCGTACATCAGAAAATATTGCATACTTATGTAAATATTACGAAGTTGCAAAATGAAATTTTTAGTTATAAAGTATGGATGATTGAATGGTCTCAAAAAAATAAATTTATTATAAATTTTAAAACTTTTAGAGAAATAGAAAATAAAAACATAATTATTTATTTATCTGAGTTGACCGTATTAGAATGTGGAATTCAAGCTGAAGGAAAAGGAACTTCAAAAAAAAAATCGGAGGAGATGGCTGCAAAAGCTGCTTATTTTCTTGTTCAAAAAAAATGTATAAAAAATAATACTTAATAGGATGCTTAATATGCTTAATTTTGATAAAAAAGAAAGAAAATTTCCTCATATAAAAGAGGGAAGTGGGCATCCTTTGATTTTGCTTCATGGGTTAATGGGAGGATTAAGTAATTTTAAAGCTCTTTTAGATTTTTTTCCAAAAAAAGGTTATAAAGTAATTATCCCTTCATTACCTCTTTATAATATGCCATTATTTCTTACAAATATTTCTAGTTTATCTAAATATATTATCCAATTTTTGATGAAAATAGGAATTAAAAAAGCTACTTTAGTAGGAAATTCCCTTGGAGGACATATTGCTTTAATTATAGCAAAAAAAAGAATAGATTTAGTCCATTCTGTAGTTCTTACGGGAAGTTCAGGTTTGTTTGAAAAAGCTTTTGGAGATGCTTTCCCCAAAAGAGAAAATTATGAATATATCAGAAAAAAATCACAAGAAGTATTTTATGATCCTAAAATAGCGACCAAAGAATTAGTAGATGAAGTGTTTCATATTGTCAATGATAAAAAAAGGGGAATTAAAACTTTATATATTGCTAAAAGTGCTATGAAATATAATATGTCTAAAGATTTATCTATTATTCAACAACCTATTTGTTTAATTTGGGGGAAACAAGATCATGTGACTCCACCAGAAGTTGCGGAAGAATTTCATAGATTGTTGCCTGATTCTGAATTACATTGGATAGATAAATGTGGACATGTTCCTATGATGGAACATCCTAAAAAATTTATAGAAATATTAGAAAAATGGCTTTCTAAATTTGATTTTAATCATGAAAATTTTTTCTGTAAAATTTAAAGGAAGTTCAAGAAGGATCAACATGTTGATTGATGATTTTCCTGAATATGCTTTTGCAGGACGTTCTAATGTTGGAAAATCCAGTTTAATAAATTGCATAACTGGAAGAAAAAAAATAGCTAAAGTTTCTTCTTATCCTGGAAGGACTCAATATATCAATCATTTTTTGATCAATGATCAATGGTATTTGATCGATTTACCGGGATATGGATTTTTTTCAGAAAAAAAAAATAAAAAAAAAACACAAAAATTAATTGTAGATTATATTTTTCATAGAAAAAATCTTGTTTGTTTATTTCTGTTAATAGATTCTAGATATGTGATACAACAAATAGATTTGGATTTCATGCAAAGATTAAACAGTACAAAAATAAATTTTTGCATTGTTTTTACAAAAATAGACAAATTAAATCATCAATTTATTGAAAAAAATATTTCTTTTTGTATCGAAAAAATTGAAAAAAACGGTTTAATTATGCCGGTATGGTTTAAAATTTCCGCAAAGAAAAAATATGGAAGAGATAATATTATTAGATATATTAAAAAAAAACTAAATGATTTTTATCAATCCTGTAAACAAAAACTAATTATTCCTAATTCATAGGATTTTAAACCAAAACCAAAAATAGTTCCTTTACACACTGGAGAAAGGAATGATTTTTTTCTGAAAGATTCTCTTGAATGAATATTGGAAATATGAATTTCTATAACCGGAGCTGGTATAGATTTGATTGCATCAGCAATTCCTATAGAAGTATGAGTGTAGGCACCTGCATTCAATACAATACCATCCGATTGAAATCCTAAAGAATGCAAAATATCTATAATTTTACCTTCACTATTATTTTGATAGTAAATAATTTCTATATTAGAGAAAAGTTTTTTTTTTCTTATCTTATTAAGATAATCTAGAAAATTTTCAGTTCCGTATAATTCTGGTTCTCGTTTTCCTAAAAGATTCAAATTAGGACCATTTACAATGGTTATTTTTTTCATGTTATTATATTTTTTACTTCTTTTTGATTTAAAAAGCACCAGTTCCCTACTTGAATATTTGTTTTGGAGAATCCACCAAAACAGACTCTGTCCAATTGAATGACTTTATAATCTAATTTTTTAAAAATGCGTTTAATAATTCTATTCCATCCGATATATAATCCTATTTTAATTTTATTTTTTGAATGACTTTTATTTACAAAAATCACTTTAACCCTTCCTTCTTTTAAATGAATTTTTCCTTTTCTGATTTTATCTAAATCTTCATTTTTAATTTCTTTGTTTAATGAAACATGATATGTCTTTCTGACATTATATTTTGGGTGAGTTAGTTTTTCAGCTAGAAATCCATCATTTGTGAGAAGCAAGACTCCAGTAGTCGAATAATCTAATCTTCCTACGGGAAAAATTCTGTATTTAGAAAAATTTGGAATTAAATTCATTACTGTTTTTCTGTTAAATGGATCTTTTGTTGTAGTGATAAAACCTCTGGGTTTATTAAGTAATATATAAATTTTATTTTGAATTTTAATTTTTGATCCATGACATTTTACAATATCATTTGTATGAATAATAGTCCCTAATTTATAAATAGTTTTTCCATTAACTTCTATAGAACCAGATCTAATAAGTTTATCGGCTTTTCTTCTGGAAGAAACTCCTGCATTAGATAAGTAATGATTTAGTCTAATTTTATTATGATGCATAGAAAATTAAAAATTAAAAACGAAAGAGGACTTCCATTGTATATTTTTCCAATTTTATTTTCGAAAGGTCATAATTTGGAGTAAATCCCAAAATAAATCCTCCTCCTCCAGATCCACACAATTTTAAATAATGAATATTATTAAATATTCCTTCTTTCCATATTTTCCGGAAATTTTTTGGAATCATAGGACGAAAATGATGAAAAACCCAAGTAGAAAGTTTTTTAACATTTTTTAATAAAATTTTGAAATCTTTTTTTAAAAAAGATTCAATACATTTTTCATTGTATTTTATAAATTCTTCTCTTAGAATTTTCTTGAATTTATCATGTTTTAATTTTCCAAAGAAAAATTCTATCATAGAAGAAGTTTTTCTAGGAACTCCAGAATTTAATAAAAAAACAGCTCCTTCTCCTTTGTTTTTTTTGGGAAGTCCGATTATGGATATATCTGTTTCTGAACGAATAAGTAGAGGCAAATTTAAATAGCAAATCAAAGGATCTATTCCGGAGCTTTTTCCATGAAAAAAAGATTCCATTTGACTAAATATTTTTTTCAAAATTATTATATTTTCATTTTTCAAAAATTTTTTGAATTTATCTTTTGCATATTTGTCATAAATGGCTGCAACTAATGCTCCAGAACTTCCTATTCCATATCCCTGAGGGATATTTGAATGAAAAGATAACCCTCTTTGTATATCTAAACGTAGTTTTTTTAGATCTAATTTTGTTAAAATTAGTTTTTTTTTTCTAAAACAGATAAAAAATTATAATATTTTTTAATTTCATGATTAGAACATAAAATATCTTTATTAAGTACAGAATTAAATTTTAAAGTTCCTTTATAAAAATTGTGAGGGATAGAAAGGCCACTTGAGTTTTCTAGAATTCCATATTCTCCAAATAACAAAACTTTTGCAGAAAATAAAGATTCTTTCATATTATTTTTTTTCTTTTTTAGGAAACAAATTTAATAAAAACTGAATTAATTTTTTTTAAATATTTAATTTCGTAATTTTCTTTTAGTTTTTTTAAGAAAAATTAAAATGAAAATAGCCGTATATGGACAGAAATTTGGAGAAAAAAATATACCATATTTAAATCAGTTCATAGGCTATGCATGTAGTCATTCAATAGAAATTCATATTGAAAAATCATTTTTTGATGTTTTGTCCTCTTTTGAGAAATTTAAAAATTTAGATTTTCCTGTATTTTCTCATTATAAAGAATTAACTAAGGATTTCAGTTTAATGTTTACTTTTGGAGGGGATGGAACTATTTTATCTGCTATCACATTGATCAGGGATTCTGGAATCCCTATAGTTGGAGTAAATACAGGAAATCTCGGTTTTTTGGCTACTTTCAACAAAGATGTATTTATTCAAAAAATAGATCAAATTTTCAATAAAAAGCTTCATATAATGCCTAGAAGTTTATTGTGGTTGAAAACTTCAAGAACTGATCATCATCAGTTTTTTAATTTTGCCCTAAATGAGATTGTGATTCTTCGCAAGGAAACAGTTTCTATGATCACCATAGATGCTTATATTGATAATGAATTTCTAACTTCTTATTGGGCGGATGGATTGATTATTTCGACTCCGACTGGATCAACTGGATATTCTTTGAGTTGTGGAGGTCCTATTATCAGTCCTGATAATAAAAATTTTGTTCTTACACCTATATCTCCACATAATCTATTTTCACGTCCACTAATTATATCAGATCATCAAAAAGTTCATTTGAAAATACATAGTCGTGTTAAATCTTATTCTTTATCTATGGATACTAGACTTACTTCTCTAAATAAGGAGAATGAATTGTATATTCAAAAAGCTCCCTTTTATATTTATCTTCTTCAGGAAGGAAAGAATACTTATTATAAAACATTGCGAGAAAAACTTTTATGGGGAATGGATCAAAGAAATTGAATGTAAAAAATCTTTATTTTTTATTTATATCTTTGTCAAAGATGTATTTATGATTTTTTATGGAAAATTTATTAAAAAAAATAGATCATAATAATATTCCTCATCATGTAGCTATTATTATGGATGGAAATGGTCGTTGGGCCGAAAAAAAAGGAAAATTAAGAACATTTGGTCATGAAAAAGCAATACAATCAGTAAGAGAAACTATAAACGGATGCAAAGAATTGAGAATTCCTTATATGACTTTATATGTGTTTTCTTATGAAAATTGGAATAGACCAAAGAAAGAAATAGATGATTTAATGCGTTTATTTCATACGAATTTAAAAATTCATTTAAAAGAAATTCATGAGAAAGATGTGAAAATTATTACAATAGGAGAAATTGAAAGATTTTCCGAAATTATTCAAAAAGAACTATTTTTTTTCATGAAAAAAACCAAACATAATACATCAGGAACCTTGATACTCGCACTAAGTTATAGTGCTAGAAGAGAAATTTTAAGAGCAACGAAAAACATTGCTAAAAAAATTTGCGATGGTTTATTTTCATTAAGAGATATAGATGATTCTATTTTTCAAGATCATTTATACACTAAAGATTTACCAGATGTCGATTTAATCATCAGAACTAGTGGAGAACAACGTATTAGCAATTTTTTGCTTTGGCAGTCTGCTTATGCAGAACTGTATTTTACAAATATTTTGTGGCCTGATTTTCGAAAAAAAGATTTCTTTGAAGCCATCATCAATTATCAAAAAAGAAAACGTCGTTTTGGAAACGTTGAATAAATTTTTGCATTCATGAAAAAAAACATTTTTCTAAGAAGCATTTTTTATTTATTAATATTAATGATAATGCAAATACAACAAGGTTACTCTTCTAAAGAAAATTTTAATATTTCAATAAATCAAAATTCAAATTCCGTTGTTAAATCAGTTCATGTAATGGGAAAAACAAAATATGATAGTCATTTTATTTCCGATTTATCTGGAATTTATTCTGGAGATTTAATTGATTCTTATGGAATAGATAATGCTATCCAAAAATTGTGGAAAAGCAATCTGTTTAGAAATATATCTATTTATAAAAAAAATGTATCTAAAAATGAAATAGATATATTTTTTGAACTGGAAGATTTAATAGAAATTCATGAAGTTAAAGTAATAGGAATTAGAAAAGAACAATTTCCTAATATAAAGAAAATTAAATCTGGAGATAAAATTTCTGATGATTTTATTCAAATTATAAAAAACGATATTCAAGAGTATTACAGAAAAAAAGGATATAATGAAATTAATATAAAAAATGAAATAATCAGAGAAAACAATAAAAATATATTATATTTTTTTGTTGATAAAGGAAAAAAAATTGAAATCGAAAAGATATTATTTGAAGGGAACAATGT
The DNA here is from genome assembly GCF_014252075.1 of Blattabacterium cuenoti. Taxonomy (NCBI): domain Bacteria; kingdom Pseudomonadati; phylum Bacteroidota; class Flavobacteriia; order Flavobacteriales; family Blattabacteriaceae; genus Blattabacterium; species Blattabacterium cuenoti. The sequence continues at coordinate 564,408 of NZ_CP059209.1, read as the reverse complement.
GATTAACGATAAAGAATTGATCAGTCTAATGATCAAAACAAAAAAAAGTTTTTATATTCCAATTGTAGAAAAATCTACTTATCTCTTTGTTCAAGAGAATATAGGAAAAGATTTAAAGAATATCGCAGAGAAGTATCAATCTATGGGTTTTATTGACATTCAAGTATTATTAGATTCTGTTTGGAAAGAAAAATCTGGAAATTATGGAATGAAAATAAAAGTGATTGAGGGGAATAGATATTATTTAGGAAATGTAGATTTTTTAGGAAATAAAAAATTAAAAACAAATTATCTAAAAAAAATTTTTTTCTACAAAAAGGGAGATATTTACAATAAAATTGAAATTGAAAAAAATATTTTAAATACTTATTTTCCTTCCAGCATTCTATATACTTATTTAGATTTAGGCTATTTATTTGTTAATATAATTCCGATAGAAAAGAGAATCATAGACAATAAAATAGATTTGGAGATAAAAATTACAGAAAATCAACCTGTATATATAAATAAAGTTGAAATATTAGGGAATTCAATAACTAAAGATCATGTAATTAGAAGAGAATTAAAAACTTATCCAGGGGATTTGATTTCTCCTAAAAATATGAAATATAGTTTATTAAATTTGGAAAATTTAAATCTTTTCGAAAAAGTACATTCTGAAATTAAGCCAAATCAAGAAAATAATTCTGCAGATATAGAATGGCATGTTGTAGAAAAAAATACTAATGAATTTCAATTTCATGGAGGATTTGGAGGAAAAGATTTTAAAAAAATTATTGGATATTTTAAGTTAAACTTTGGAAACTTTTCTTCTAAAAACTTTTTTAAATGGAAATTCTGGAATCCTATTCCTCAAGGAGAGGGGCAAAAATTAGTTATTTTTAGTCAATTAGGAAAAGATTTTAAGTCTTATGGGTTTTCTTTCACAGAACCTTGGATAGAAAAAACAAATCCGACATCCCTAACTTTGAAAGGAGATTATTCAACAAAAAAAATCAAAAAAGAGGAAGATTTTTATTTTTTATCTCAAATATATAAAAATGCTAAAATAGAAGAAAAACAATCTTTAGAAAAAATAGGAATTTCTGTTAACTTAAATAAGTTTTTAACTTTTTTAGATCCTTATTCAAAAATTTTAACATCTATAGATTACGATAAATTTATTTACGATATTAAAGAAATCGATTCGTATCAAAAACATAAATTTCATAATCTTAGCTTTTTAATTTCGTTACAAAGACTTTCTACTGAACCCGATATCATATTTCCATTTAGAGGATCAAAAATACAATTGAATAATATATTCACTCTTCCATATTCTATAATTTTAAAGGAGAATGATCAAAATAAAATGAAATGGATGGAGTATTATAAGTTGAAAATAATTTTTCTCTGGTATAAAAAAATTATAGAAAATATGGTATTAAAAATAGGAGGAGAATTTGGATATCTAGGAAAATATGATGATTCAAAAGAATTGTTTCCATTTCAAAAATTTTATATAGGGGGAGTCCAAAATAATTTGTTTGGATCAAAATTAGAAGATAGAGATCATATTCCTTTAAGGGGGTATTCTTTTCTAACAAAGAATTTTAGATATTCAATTCCAAGTTCTGGAGGAGTCATTTACAATAAACTTATTTTGGAAATGCGTTATTTAATTAAGGATTTTTCAAATTTAAAAATTTGGACTACTTTTTTTATGGAAGGAGGAAATGTCAGCGATTCTTATAAAAACTTTCATCCATTCACAATGAATAAATCTTTTGGATTTGGATTTCGTTTATTCTGGAATCCAATAGGATTTATAGGAGTGGATTTTGGATACCCTCTAGATATTGCAGATAAAACTCAATCAAAATGGAGAACTCATTTCATTATAGGAAAAGATTTGTAATTAACAAAATATAAAAATCATATGGAAAAAAATACAGTTTTTTATTTTTTATTATTTTTCTTTTTATTTGGATATTCATACTCTTATTCTAAAGAATGTCAACAAAAAATAGTTTGTCTTAATAGTATGTTTATTATAGAAAAAATGCCAGAATTTTCTACTGCTCAGAGAGAATTAGATAGGATTAGTAAAATGCATGAGAATATACTAGATAAATTAGCAAAAGAATTTCACAAGAAAGCAGAAAAATTTCAAAAAAATAGAAATCCAATTCTTAAAAAAGAACTAGAAATTTTGCAAGCAAGAGCTCATGCATATCAAAAAACAGCATCTGATGATTTAACTAAAAAACAAAATAAATTATTAAATCCTATATATAGGAGAATAGAAAATGCAATTCATAAAGTAATAGAAAAAGATAAAAATATTATAAGAGTTGATGATTGTAGTCCTGGAAAAGGAGTTTTGTTTAATAAAGGAAAAGATATAACAGAGGAAGTTAAAAAAGAATTAGGAATATAAAAGGTGGTATCTCCCGGAATCGAACCGGGGACACAAGGATTTTCAGTCCTTTGCTCTACCTACTGAGCTAAGATACCATGCAAACAAAAATACAATAATAAGTAATAAATCAAAAAGTTACACAATCATATTTTTTTTGTTAATTTCGTTTATTTTTTCTTGCAAAAAAGAAGAATTTTTAATAAAAAAAAATAAAATAAAAATTCCTAAAAGAATTTTCATTAAAACAAGTCTTTTATACAAAGAAAATGGTTTACTGAAAACTTTCATGTATTCACCTCTCATAAAAGAATATACTTATTACACCTTATTTCCAAATGGTTTTTGTTTGTTTATTTATGAAAATAATACCAATAAATATACTTATCTTAAAGCTGATTGGGTTAAATCAATTGGAAAAATAATTTATCATATTAAAGGAAATATTAAAATTATGAATTCTAATGGATACTTTGTGAAAACTGAAGAAATTTTCTGGAATAGAAAACAGAAAAAAATATTTAATGAAAAGTATACAATGATATATAATTCAGATGGAACTATATTACATGCAATAAATGGAATAGAAGCTTCTGAAAATTTCAAAAAAATAAAATTAAAAAATATTAGTGGGACTTTACCTTTGATTTGATATAATATGATTTTTCATATTAGTATAGTTTTTATTACTATACTTATATCTGCTTTCTTTTCTGGGATGGAAATGGCTTTAATTTCTTCTAGTCTATTTCAAATAGAATTGGAGAAGAAAAGAGGATCTTTTCGTTCTAAAATTCTTTCTAAAAGCATTAGTAATCCTAAAAAATTTATAACTACAATGCTAATTGGAAATACCATATCTTTAGTCATATATGGGATTTATATGGGAAAATTATTTTTTTCGATTTTACCAAAAGAATTTTTGGATAATTCTTTATGGATAATTTTTTTAGAAACGGTTTTTTCCGCTACTATTATTTTAATTATTGGAGAATTTATTCCTAAAATAATATTTAGTGTATATTCAAATGAATTATTGAGTTTATTTATTGTTCCCGTATATATTATATGTAAAATTTTTTCTCCTATTACTAACTCTGTTATTTGGATTTCTAATGTTTTTCTAAAAATTTTAGGAGAAAAAGAAAATAATAAAAAAAAAATTTTTGATAAAGAAGATTTAATCTATTTCCTATCAGAGAATATGGAAAACAATATTAAGGGAAAAGATCTTATAGAATCTGAAATTGAAATTTTTCATAAAGCTTTGGATTTTTCAGAAAAAAAAGCACGAGAGTGTATGGTCCCTAGAAAAGAAATAGTTTCTTCTAATTTTACATTTTCTTCTGTGGATAATATTCGTAATCTTTTCACAGAAAGTGGATTATCTAAAATAGTGATTTATAAAAATAATATAGACAATATTATAGGATACATTCATTATTTAGAACTTTTGAAAAAACCAAAAAATATTGAATCTTTAATTAGATCTGTAGAATTAGTTTATATTACCACACCTGTGAGAGAGATCATGGATCTTTTAATTAAAAAAAAGAGAAGCATAGCTATAGTTTTAGATGAATATGGAGGAACGGCAGGTATGATAACTATAGAAGATATTCTAGAAGAATTTCTTGGAGATATAAAAGATGAGCATGATGAAAATATTTTATTAGATAAAAGATTAAATGATTACGAATTTTTATTTTCTGCACGTTTAGAAATCGATTTTATTAATGCTAAGTATGATTTAGATCTTCCAAAATCCGAAAAATATGAAACTTTAGGAGGATTGATTGTGACTTATACAGGAAATATTCCTAAATATGGAGAGAAAATTGTCATTAATAAAAATTTTTTTATTGAAATTAAAAAAGTATCTAAAAATAAAATAGAAGAAGTTTTTCTTAAAAAAAATCTTGACTTAAAATGAGTTTTTTAGAAAAAATCAGAAAAAAAACGTGGTTAATTTTCTTATTTATAGGGGTTTTTTTAGTATTTTTTGTATTAGATCCTAATATTTTGTTAAAATTTTTTTCTGAAAATTCTAATGTGATAGGAAAAGTCAATGGAGATAATATTTTTCTCAAAGAATATTTTGAAAACATTCAATTTTTGAAACGATTTCGTGAATCAGAATCTGATTCATCATTAAAAAATGATGTTTGGAAATTGTTAATTCATGAAAAAGTATTAACCCAACAAGCGGAAAAATTAGGAATACAAAGCACAAAAAAAGATTTTTGGAAAGCTATAGAAAAACAATCTATATATAGTCAAATTCCTGAATTTCAAAATGAAAATGGAAAAATGGATCTAGATAAATTTAGATTATATTTAAAAAATTTAGAAAAATTATCTAATAAAACTCCTCAATTTGAAGAAGAAAAAAATATTTGGTCTTATGAGAAAAATAATATTATAAAAAGAATTGTTGCAAAAAAATATGTAGAAATGTTGATGTATGGATTGAATACTTCTTTTATAGAAGCTGAATTAAATTACAGAAATAAAAATTATTTTTCTATCATTGATTATGTTTTGATTCCTTATTCAGAGATAGAAAAAAGATATAGACCAATAAAAAATTATGAGATTTATGATTACATTAAAAAGAACAAATTTGTTTATAAAACAGAAAATTTAAGAAATCTTAGTTTCGTTATTTTACGTTCTCATCCATCTTTGAATGATGAGAAAAATATGGATGATAAAATCAGTAAGTTATTTAAAAAATTTAAATCTTCTGATCATCATTCTATGATTGTTTCTAATCAATCTGAAAGACCTTTTGATTCTAATTTTTATTTAAAAAAAAATCTTCCTCCTATTTTCCAAAATTTTGTTGAAAAAAAGAATAAGATTGGAAGCATGTTTGGTCCTGTGAAAGAAAACAATATTTATATTATGGCTAAATTAACTGGAAAAAAAATGGTATACAATTCTGTTTTATCCAGTCATATATTGATTTCGCACGAAAAAGCTATACGATCTTCTAATCATAGAACAAAAAAAGAGGCTGAAAATCTAGCAAAAAAAATATACAATATTGTTAAAAAAAGTCCTTCTCAATTTGATTCTTTAGTTATGAAAAAATCTGATGACTTCATTAATGCGAAAAAAAATAAAGGAAGTTTAGGATGGATGAAATACGAAGAACAAAATGATGTAAAAAAATTCGATATTTTTTCGTCAGAAAACAAAAAAGGAATAATAATTTTTACTGAAACTAAATTTGGATATCATATTATCCGAATAGAAAAACAAAAAGAATTACAGCCTGTATATCAATTTTCTATAATCATAAAAACACTTATTCCATCAAAAAAAACGGAAGATATACTTCATAAAAATGTTGTTCAATTTGTGAAAAAAAATAAAAATTCCAATTTGAATACATTTATTAATAATGCAAGAAAAAAAAGATACGAAACTATATTTCTAAAAACAGTAAAAAATCATCAATGGAATATCCATGGATTAAATACTGAATTAGATAAAGAAATCATAAATTGGTCTTACCAAAAGAATAGAAAAAAAGGAGATCTTAAAATTTTTTACACTTCAAACAGAGATTACATTATAGTATTTCTGTCTGAAATTCAAAAAAAGGGATATCCTATTGAAGAAATAAAAAATAATTTGATTCCTTTATTAATGAATAGAAAAATATTTATTGATTTTTCTAAAATGATAAATAATTCTAATAGTTTAGAAAATATAGCTATTCATTTTTCTAAAAAAATCAATAAATATTGTCAAATTAATTTTTATGATTCTATGATTGGTGAATACAAAGAGCCTAAAGTAGTAGGATATGCTTTTTCTTCAAAATTATACAAAACTTCTAAACCCATATTAGGGAAGAAAGGGGTTTTTTTTGTAAGATCATTAAAACGTTTTAACACATCTAGAAAACCTTCTTATTTTTCTTCTGAAATAGAATTTTTAAATTCTGACTTAAGGAGAAACGTTTTAGAAAAATTAGGAGATGTCTTAATTGGAAAATCAAGAATTAAAGATTATAGAAAAAATATTTAGCGTTTAACAGAATAAGGGGGTATATTTTTCTTTTTTTTTTTTTCTTTTTGAAAAATAGAAGTTTGTTTTTTTTGATCATCCTGCATAAGAATTTCATTTTTTATTTTTTCCTTAGCATTTTTTAAATATCGGATCCCTTCTCCTAACCCACGAGCTATCTCCGGTATTTTTTTCGGTCCAAAAACAATAATAGCTATTAAAATGATAAAAAAACTTTCTTCAATACTAATAAATAAAAAATTTTTCATTTCCCTATATTTTTTTACAAAAATCGTATACTATAGATGGGGCGATGAATATAGAAGAATAAGTTCCAATACTTACTCCAATAAATAAAGACAACATAAAACTACGAAGAGTTGTTCCTCCAAATAAAAAAATGATAAAAATTACTAATAGAGTGATAAATGAAGTATTTATAGTTCTTGTTAGAGAACTAGAAATACCTGTATTAATAATTTGTTTCATTGTTGAAAACATTGTTATTTTTGATATTTTTCTAATTTGATCATAAACAATTACAGTGTCATTAATAGAATAACCAATTATGGTTAATAACGACGCTATAAAAGATTGATTGATTTCTAGAATAGAAAATTTTCTATAAAAAAAAGAGAATATTCCAAGAACAATTACTGAATCATGAATTAAAGAAACTACAGCTCCTAATCCAAATTGCCATTTTTTGAATCTTATTAAAATGTATAAAAATATTCCTATTAAAGAAAGAATAATTGATATAAAAGATTTATATCTCATATCTTTAGCTATTAAAGGTTCCACTTTTTCGGAAGATAAAATTCCTAAAGATTTATTTTTTTCTATATTTTTAAAATCTTTAAAATCAAAATGAACGGGAAAATAATTTTTTAAAGATATGAACATTTTCTGCAAAATTTCTTCGTCTACTTTATTATTATCTTCCCATATTTTGTATTTAGTTACTATTTTCAGTTGCTTTTCATTTCCAAATGTAAAGACATTTGGAAATGAAGGCTTTTCTTTTTCTATGAATGTTTTTGATAAAATTTCAGAAATTTTTTCAGGGTTTATTTTTCGATCAAAAATAATGACATAAGAACGTCCTCCAACGAAATCTAATCCAAGGTTTAACCCTTGAAAATTCAGAGAAAAAATACTGACTATCAAAATAAAAGAAGAAATAACATAAGACCATTTTCTTTTAGATAAAAAATCCCATTGTATGTTTTGAATTTTATGAAAAACATTCATAAACATCATTTTATTATTAAAAATAATATTTTGATATCTTTTTAAATGCCATTCTAATAACAATTTTCCTAAACAAGTAGAAGTAAACACAGATGTTATGATCCCAATAATTAAAGTTGTGGAAAACCCTTGAATAGGTCCTGTTCCAAAATAAAACAAAATAATTCCACACAACAAAGTGGTAACTTGTCCATCTATAATTGAAGATAATGCCCCTTGTAACGTGTAACTGTTATGAATAGATTTGAAAATAGAAATTTTATTTTTTATATTCTCTTTAATTTTTTCATAAATCAGAATGTTTGCATCCATAGACATGGCTAATGTCAATATAATTCCTGCAATACCAGGAAAAGTTAATACGGCGTTCATGGAAATAAGAATCCCAAAAATAAATATTATGTTGAAAATTAAAACTATATCAGAATACAATCCTGGAATTGAATAATAAAAAATCATCCAAAAGAATACAAAAAATAAGGCAATTAAAAAAGATTTTACTCCCTTTTGAATTGATTCTCTTCCCAAAGAAGGTCCTACCATATCAGTTTGGACAATGTTTACTGAAGTAGGAAATTCTCCTGCATTCAATACATTAACTAAATCATTTGATTCTTGTATTGAAAAATTCCCAGATATTTGAGACATTCCATTTGGAATAACTGATTGAACTAAAGGAACTGCATAGACTAAATCATCAAGAACTATTGCTATATTTTGACCTATATTCTTTTCAGTAAACATTTTCCACTTTTTAGTTCCTTCTTGATTCATTTTTATGTTAATAGATATTTCATTAAAAGCCCCAAAAGATTTATAGGCACGAGTCACAATATCTCCATTCAAGAATGTAGATTTTTCTTCATTATTTATTTTTACAGCAAATAATTGCAAAAAATTTTTATTTAAAAGACTTTTAGCTCCCCACAAAAACTTTACATGATGTAAATTATATGGTAAAGCTTCCGATGCTTCTATTGAATTTAAAAATTCAGAAACTACTTTTTTATGTTTTTTATGAACTAATCCTACTATATTGTTTGACTTTAAGTTAGAAATATTCAAAAGATCTATAAAAGATTTTTTTTTATTTAATTTTCTATGAAAAAATTTGTTTATTTCGTTAAAATATGGAAAAACTTCTTGGAAGTTATAAGTTTCAAAAAAATGCAGTTCTGCTTTTTTTTCTAAAATTTTTTTTATTCTATCTAGATCTTTAATTCCAGATAATTCTATCAAAATTCGATTCGAATTTTTTATACGTTGTATATTCGGTTGTAGGACTCCAAATTGATCTATTCTAGATCTTAATATATTTTGAATAGAAATAATAGATGATTCTATTTTTTTTCTAAGAAAAGTCTCTATTTCTGAATTTAAACTGTTAGAATCAATTTTTTCTATATTGATTCTATTTCCAAATAAATCTGGAGAAGATAAACTAATGTTTAGTTGATTAAAAAAATTAATAAAAAATGATAAATAATCTTCATTTGGATTTTCTTTTTTTTTCTTATCCGCATATTCTAATCCTTTTATAAAAAAAGGATTTTTAGAATTTTCAGAAAATTTTTTCAATAAATCTTTTTCAGATATATCCAAAATTATACTAATTCCTCCTTTCAAATCTAAACCTAGATTTAGAATTTTTTGATTATATTTTTTAAATACGCTGGAATGTATATAATATAAACAAATTGCAGTTAATATTATGGTTGTAAAAACCGTAAAAAAGTTTCCTATACGCATTTTATTTTTCTAAATATTTTCAGATTTGCATAGTAAAAATATAAAAATTAAATGTGAAATGATTATTTCGATAATATAAACATATTATGCTATATTCTGAATTTTTGATTTTCAATGGATACAGATTTCACCTGTATTAGTAATTTTACTTGAATCTTACAAGAACGAAAATAAAACAACATTTTTTAATTATTTTAATAGTTTTTTTGATTTTATCATAAAATATTTTTTTATTATATAAAAACATTATCAGATAAATACGAAAAAAATATTTATTTTTTTTCTTTTGTCATCTTCCTTTTTTTAATCAGAAATATTTTTCGATATTTGAAAGAATATTTTTTAATCTGAACATAATATCTGAACATAATAACTTTTATCGTTAAAAATATTAGAAATGATAGAAAATTTAATCCCTAGATTATCTAATGATGTTAAAGTTTTTGAATGAAAATGAATCTTGTAAAATCTATTACAGAAATTTTTGATCATCCTGTTTTATCTATTTCCATTATAGGAAATCTATTTTTAATAGAAAGTATTTTATCCATAGATAATGCAGCAATATTGGCTTCTATGATTATGAATTTAAAAAAAGAAGATAGAAAAAAAGCTATAAAATATGGAATTATTGGAGCTTATTTTTTTAGAGGATTATGCTTACTGTTTGCTTCTGTATTAATAAAAATATGGTGGTTGAAACCATTAGGTGGCTTATATTTAATTTTTTTGGGATTAAATCATTTCTTAAAAAAAAGAAATTTTTTATTAAAAGATTCAAAAAATGTAAAAAAAAAAGATTCTTTTTGGAAAATTGTTCTATTCATAGAAATTATGGATTTGTCTTTTTCTATTGATAATATTTTCGCTTCTGTTGCTCTTTCAGAAAACTTTATATTAATTTTTTTAGGTGTATTTATAGGAATTTTGTCAATGAGATTGATGTCTCAATTTTTTATTCAATTAATGGAAAGGATTCCAGAATTAAAAAATTCTTCTTTTTTCATAATTATTGTTCTCGGAATCAAACTTATTTTTTCTTCTTTTAAAAATTATAGTTTTTTCCCATCCGAGGGAATGTTCTCATTCCTCACTTTTTCTATATTCGCTTTTCCCATTTTTTTTTCATGGGTAAAAAAAATCATAAAAAATTAAAATAATATGGTTATAGGATCTTCTAAAAACTTCCTAAGAGAATGAATATAGCTACTTCCTATAGCCCCATCTATAATTCTATGATCACAAGACAAAGTAATTTTCATGACATTCCCTATTTCTATTTTAGAATTTTTAATAATTGGTCGTTTCATAATAGATCCTACAGATAAAATAGAAGAGTTAGGGGTATTAATAATGGAAGTAAAAGATTCTATTCCATACATTCCCAGATTAGAAACTGTAAATGTACTGTTTTCTATTTCTTCTGGTTGTATTTTTTTTGATTTTGAACGTAAGACTTTATCTTTGATTTCTTTGGATATTTGTAATAGTGATTTTTTATCTACATTTTTAATAACTGGTACTATTAATCCATCTTTTACTGCTACAGCTATTCCAATATGAATCTGTGAATGAAGTATAACTTCTTCTTCTTTCCAAGATATATTTATGTCAGGATGTTTTTTCAAAGATTGAGCTACTGCTTTTATAATAATATCATTAAATGATATCTTTTCTTCCAAAGAAAGTTTATTGTTTAAATTTTTCCTGAATTCAATCAATTTATCCACATTTATTTCACTAAACAAATAATAATGTGGAGCAGACAATTTAGAAAAAGTTAAATGTTTTGCTATTTTTCTTCTCATGGAAGAATGAGCGATTTTTTGATTAACTTCCTTTAAGTTCGTTTTTTCATAGTATTCAATATCTCTTTTTACGATTCTTCCATATTCTCCACTTCCCTTTCCCTTGATGTCACTTATAGAAACTCCTATACTTTTAGCCATATTTTTTGCCAAAGGAGAAATAAATATTCTATCCTGTTTATTATTTTGATATTTTGTATCTCTTTTATTTGATTTTGAAATGATATGACTGATATCTTCTCCTTCTTCTCCTATAATCGCTAAGATATCATTCACTCGTGTTTTTTCTCCTTCTTTAACCCCAATAAAAAGCAAAACTCCACTGATATCTATTTCAAAATCTTGAGTAGCTTTGTCTGTTTCTATTTCAGCTAAAATATCACCTTCCGAAACTTTATCTCCTATTTTTTTATTCCATTTGATTACAGTCCCCTCTTCCATTGTGTCACTTAATTGGGGCATAGATATTATTTCTGCCATTATTCTAAGGTTTTTTTTTGATCTTACGATGGTCTAATTTATCTAAAAAAGAATAATTTGTTTCGTTGTAAACAACATTATACATTTCTTCTAAAGAAGGTGTATCCGATTTTTCTGCAAATTCTACACATGTTTCTACTTCTTTTTTTACTTCATTTTCTATAGTGTTCAGATTTTCCATGGTTTCCCATTTATTTTGTATAATAATATTTTTTAATTTTAAAATGGGATCTTTTTTTTTATATGAATGGACTTCTTTTTTGCTTCGATATGACTCGGAATCTGACATGGAATGCCCTCTATATCTATATGTTTTAATCTCTAAAAAAGTAGCTCCTTCACCTTTTCTAGCTCTTTCTATTGCAATAGAAGCTGCTTGTGCTATTTTTTCAGGATCCATTCCATCTACAGGATGAGAAGGCATTCCGTATGATAAACCTATTTTATAAATTTCTTCCATGTTTGTACTTCTTTCTACAGAAGTTCCCATAGCATATTTATTGTTTTCACATATAAATACAACAGGAAGTTTCCATATCATAGCCATATTAAACGTTTCATGTAAAGATCCTTGTCTTACAGCACCGTCTCCCATAAGAGTTATAGTGACTGCGTCTCTATTAAAATATTTATCAGCAAAGGCGATTCCAGCACCTAATGGTATTTGTCCTCCTACAATTCCATGACCTCCATAAAAACGATGTTTTTTGCTAAAAATATGCATGGACCCACCCATCCCATAAGAAGTTCCTGTTTTTTTCCCTAAAAGTTCTGCCATAACTTTTTTTGGATCTACTCCCATAGATATGGGTAAAATATGACATCTATAAGCTGTTATAATTTTATCTTTAGACATATCCATTGCATGAGTTAATCCTGCAGGAACTGCTTCTTGTCCATTATATAAATGTAAGAATCCTCTAATTTTTTGTTTCAAGTATAGTGAACGACATTTGTCCTCAAATTTTCTCCAAAAAGACATATCCTTAAACCACTTGAGATAGGTTTCTGTGGTAATTTCTTTCATAAGAAAAAATTTATGAGATTATCTATCGTATGCAAATTTAATCTTTAAGATTCAATCTACAAAGAATAATTAAATTAAATCAATAAGGCTTTCCAAGGCAACTTTCCTGGATCCTTTAATGAGTACATAATCAACTTTTTGAAAGGATTGTTTTTTGATCCATTCAATGAATTCTTTTTTATCTATAAATTTTTTTATTTTTTGAGAAGTTTTTAGATTATTTCTAAAGAATATATCTCCAATCAAGAATGTTATATTTATGTTGCTTTTTTCTATAAAAGAAATTATTTTTTCATGTTCATGATAAGAATAAAATCCTAATTCCAACATATCTCCCAATATAGCAATTTTATTTCCTTTCACATGATTACTAAAAAAGGTAAGAGTTTTTATCATACTAGTAGGATTGGCGTTATAACAATCTATAATAATTTTGATATTTTTTTTATTCAAAATCTGAGAACGATGATTTTTTGGAATGTATTCTTCTACTGCTTTTTTTATTTTTTCTAAAGATATTTTAAAATATTTTCCAATGGATATAGCAGAAGCTATGTTATATAGATTATAATTCCCTATTAAAGAAGAACTTATTTTCATTTTTTCAATATATAAAATTGATTCCAAATTGTGTCCATCCCACAAATATTCAATTTTTACATCTGATTTTTTATTCTTTTTTTCCGAAAAAACGTATCTATTCATCCCTATACTATTATTTAATTGAATAGAGTCATCTCCATTTACAAATACTACTTTTTTATTTTTTTTTAAAAAGTTATATAATTCAAGTTTTCCACGGATAACTCCATCTATACTTTTGAATCCTTCTAAATGAGCTTTTCCAAAATTAGTTATATATCCATAATCCGGTTTAATGATAGAACACATTTTTTCTATTTCTTTCTCGTGATTAGCTCCAATTTCCATGACAGATATTTCTGTATTAATAGGCATGGAAAGTATAGTTAATGGAATTCCTATATGATTATTAAAATTATTTTTAGTAGAATGAACTCTTTCATATTTTCTGGAAAGAATAGCTTTCGTAAGCTCTTTTGTGGTGGTTTTTCCATTACTCCCTGTAATAGCTATAATTGGGATATGACGTAATTGATATCTATGATACATAGCTAATTTTTGTAAGAAGTATAAAGTGTTATTTACATGAACAATTTTTTTAGAGGAAAGGCCCCTATTATCATCTACTATCGCTAGGATTGCTCCATTTGAAATGGCTTCATGAGCAAATTGGTTTCCATCAAAATTTTTTCCTTTTAAAGCTATAAAAATAGATCCTTTTTTAACTTTTTTACTGTTTGTTTCTACCCCAGAAGAAATCGTATATAATTGATATATGTTTTGAATGTTCATTCTTTAATCAAATTAAAGTAAATCTTCTTCAAGTTTCATTTTTAGATTGTTAATATTGGTTATAACAATTCTTTTTTGATCTTTAATATAAGATATATAACCTGTTTCTTCAGAAATAACAAGGCATATAGCATCTGTTTTTTCAGATAAACCAATAGCAGATCTATGACGTAATCCTAAACGTGATGGGATTTCTTTGTTGTAAGATACAGGAAGGATAGCTCTTGTTTTCACTATTCTATTTCCTATAACAACCACAGCTCCATCATGTAATGGACTATTTTTGTAGAAAATACTTTCTAGAATAGGAATATTAACTTTAGCATCCATTTCATCTCCATTTTGAATAAATTCTTTAAGATCTTGATGTAATTGAATGACTATTAAAACACCTGTTTTATCTCCTGAAAAAATAGCGCAAGATTTTACAATACTATCTATAGTTTCAGTTTTGATTGAAACATTTGATTTTTTGAAGAAAAGAGAAAATATAAATTTTTTGAAAAATATTCTGCTTCCTACTATGAGTAGAAATTTTCTAATTTCTGGTTGAAACACAATAATTAGTGCTAGAAACCCTCCTTTGAAAAAAGCACTTATAACTATGCTAAGGAGTTTCATTTCATAAATCTCTACTATTTTCCAGAAAATAAATGTTGCAATGATTCCATAAAAAATGTTCAGAGCAGCAGTTCTATAAACCAATCTATAGACTTGGAATAAAATAATCCCCACCAAGAATAGATCTAAAATATCGATGAAAGAAATTTTCAAAGAATATAATAATGAAAAAAAGGATTCATACAAAAGTAATATAAAATTATTAGGGAATTAGAAAATATTTCTGTAATATTGTACTAATTTAATGCATTCCACTGCTTTTTTAACGTCATGTACTCGCAATAGTTTAGATCCATTCAATAGTGCTATAGTATGAATGACTGATGTAGCATTTAATGATTCTTCATAAGAAATTTGTAGAAGATGTTTAATCATAGATTTTCTAGAAATTCCTATTAATATTAAATGATCTTGAAATCCTAATAAAGACAAGTATTTTAATAATTGAAAATTTTGTTCTAATGTTTTTCCGAAACCAAATCCTGGATCCAGGATAATATCCTGAATTCCGTTTTTTTTTAAATGGAAAATTTTTTTCGAAAAAAAATTATTTATTTCTGTGATTACATTATTTTCATAGTATGGATTTTCTTGCATATTTTCAGGGATCCCTTTCATGTGATTTAATATATATGGAATTTTAAGTTTTCCGAGCAAAGGGAACATATTATTATCCAATTTTCCTCCTGATATGTCATTTATCATTACGACTCCTTCTTCAACAGCTATTCTTGCTACTTCACTGCGAAAAGTATCTATAGAAATTCTAATGTTTGGAAAATTTCTTATGATAGCGCGAATAGGTTTTATGACTCTTTTTATTTCTTCTTTTTCTGTTATAAATTTTGATTTTGGACGAGTAGAGCAACCTCCAATATCTATAAAGTCAGAACCTTCGTTTAATAAATTTTCTACGTGTTTCAGTATGCTAGCTTCAGAATTTAATTTTCCACCATCGTAGAAAGAATCAGGAGTTAAATTCACTATTCCCATAATTTTGGGTTCTTTTAAATGTAATAAGGATCCTGCACAATTAATTGTCATTTAAAAACTATTTATTTGTAATATATTATCATATACATATAATAAAATTAAATAACATGAGTCGTCCTTCTATTAATTTTATTTTTCAAAAATGTAGAAAGTTATTTTTAGATAAATTAATAGATTATGATCTTTCATGGAAATTTTTAAAAAATTCTTCTATAATAGATCAAATTCTTATTAAAGTAGTTCGAATAAAAAATATTCAATCAAAAGGATATCAAGAAATTAAAGAAGAAAAAATAACAGATACATATATGGATATTATAAATTATATAATAATTATATTAATTAAATTGGATATTTTTTTTATATTAAATATTGATACAATATCACGTTGTGATGTTATTTTTATTTATAATCAAAAATTTGAAAAAATCAAAAATTGTATTCATAAAAATTCCAAAAATAAGATAATTTCTATTAAGAATATTCTAGAAAATATTTTATACTTGAAAAAAAATGAAGGAAAAGTTGCATTCAAAAAATTAGAAAAATTTTATCTTAAAATGTTAATTGAAACCATTTTTTTGTTAAAAAAAAATTTTTGATCTAAAAATGTTTATATCTTATGAGGAAAAAAATTGTCATCGCAAATTGGAAAATGAATCATGATTTTCATGAAACGAGTTTTTTTCTTAGGAATTTTTTGAAAATTCTTTTAGAGAAAAAAATAAATCATAACAAAGAAATTATTATTGCTCCTTCTTTTCCTTTTTTACATATTTCAAATCAGATTTTACAAGGAACTACTTTGAAGATTGCTGCTCAAAATATCTATCAAATGGACAAAGGTTCATATACAGGTGAAGTATCAGCTTCTATGTTAAAATCTATAGGAATTACTAAAGTAATATTAGGACATAGTGAACGTAGAGAGTTATTTTTTGAAAATAATGATATTTTATTCAAAAAAATAAAAATAGCATTGAAATATGGATTAGATATCATTTTTTGTGTAGGAGAAACCTCTTTTGAAAGAAATAGAGATCAACAATTTTACATTGTGAAAAATCAATTGAAAGAAACTATTTTTCATTGTACTCGAGATGAAATTGGTTTTTTTTATATAGCATATGAACCAATATGGGCTATTGGAACAGGAAAAAACGCGACGTATGAACAAGCTCAAACAATGCATAAATTCATTCGATCTTTATTTTTGGAAAAATATGGAGAAAGTATTTCAAATAGAATTCCCATTCTGTATGGAGGGAGTATAAATAATCTTAATGCAGGAGATTTTTTTTTACAAAAAGACATAGATGGAGGTCTTGTAGGAAAATCCTCACTTAAAATCGAGAATTTCTTAAAAATTATTCAATCTTGATATATATTTGTTTCTTTATAGGCCTCGTAGCTTAATTGGATAGAGCATCTGACTACGGATCAGAAGGTTATGGGTTCGAGTCCCTTCGAGGTCGTGTTTTCCTAAATTTACCCTAAATAAGGTTTAAGAATTTTGCTTCTAGAAGAATGTTTGAGTCTTTTTAGGGCAATGCTCTCTATTTGTCTTACTCTTTCTCTTGTTAAATCGCAAGATTGCCCTACTTCTTCTAAAGTCATTGGAGGAGATCCATTTAATCCAAAATGTAAAATAATAACACGACGTTCTCTTTCGCTTAAAGTTTCTAAGATTCTTTTTATGTCTTTACGGAGAGATTCTTTTTCCAAATGTTCATCTGGACGAGGAGATTCATCAGATCTTACCAAATCATATAAATTGGAATCTTCTCCTTCGATTAAAGGAGCGTCCATAGAAACATGTCTTCCTGAATTTTTAATAGATTCTTCTACATCTTTTTCATTCATATCTAGATGTTCTGCTATTTCTCTGGAAGAAGGAGTTCTTTGCAATTCTTGCTCTAATTGAGCAAGAGTTTTTAAAATTTTATTTAATAAAGCTAATTTGTTTGTGGGTTGTCTAATAGAACGTGATTGTTCAGCTATGGCTTGTAAAATTGCTTGTCTTATCCACCATACAACATAGGATATACATTTAAAACCTCTTGTTTCATCAAAGCGCAATATTCCTTTTATCAAACCTAAATTTCCTTCATTAATTAAATCACATAAACTTAATCCTTGATTTTGGTATTGTTTAGCGACAGATACTACAAAACGTAAATTTGCATTTACAAGTTTATTTATAGCAGATGCATCTCCTTCTCTTGCTCTACGAGCATATTCTACTTCTTCTTCTGGCGTTAGTAATGGAATTTTTCCTATCTCATGAAGGTATTTATCCAATGATTCAGATTCACGATTTGTTACTTGTTTAGTAATTTTAAGTTGTCTCATAGTTTTATCATATTTTTTTTTAATCATTTTTTTTTCCTGGACGAGGAAAAAGAACTTTTCTAGAAAGTTTCATTTTTTTATTTTTTTCATCCATTCCCATAAATTTTACATCAATAATGTCACCAATATGTAACTCTTCTTCTATGCGATTCAATCTTTTCCATCTGATTTCTGAAATATGTAGTAATCCTTCTACCCCTTTAGCTATTTCAACAAAAGCTCCAAAATCTTTTATAGATTTCACTTTTGCCTTATAAACTTTTCCTAATTCTGGAACGAAAGTAATTTGTTTAATTCTATCAATAGCTTTTTCTATTTTTTCATAATCTTTACCGACAATTTCAATGTAACCAAAATCTCCTTTTTCTTCAATTAGTATGTTAGTGTTTGTGTATGATTGTATTTCTTGAATAACTTTCCCTCCTGGTCCTATGACTGATCCAATGAAATCTTTGGGAATATTAAAAGTGTATATTTTTGGAGCATTAGGTTTCATTTTTTTTCTATATTTTGGTAAGACTTCTATCATTTTTTTTAAGATGAAAATTCGTCCTTCTAAAGCTTGCATCAAAATTTGATTTAAAAGATCATATGTTAATCCATGTGTTTTTTTTACATCCATTTGACAAGCTGTAATTCCATACTGGGTTCCCGTTATTTTAAAATCTAAATCTCCAAAGTGATCTTCCTCACCTATTATATCCGATATAATAATTTTTTTTTCTTTTTCCATCAATAATCCCATTGCAATTCCAGAAACTGGATTTTTAATAGAAATACCAGCATCCATCAAAGCTAAACTTGCAGCACAAACTGTAGCCATAGAAGAAGATCCATTAGATTCTAAAATGTCTGATACAACACGTATCGTATATGGATTATCAGGTATAATATTTTTCAATGCACGTTGAGCTAAATTACCATGACCAACTTCACGTCTAGAAACCCCCCTGATTGGACGTATTTCTCCTGTTGAAAAAGGTGGAAAATTGTAATGTAGATAAAATTTTTCCTGATTTTCCACAACAACATTATCTATTTTATTAGCATCTAAAGATGACCCTAAAGTGACAGTTGTGAGTGATTGAGTTTCTCCTCTAGAAAATAAAGCAGAACCATGGACTCCTGGTAAGTAATCTACAACACTATATATTGGACGTATTTGTTTATTAGTTCTACCATCCAATCGAATTCCTTTTTCTAAAATCAAATTTCTGGTTACTTTTTTTTTGATTTCTTCATAAAATTGATCAATGATAGCTTCTTTTTTTTCTTTTTCTATTTTTTCTTCTGTTAAAAATTTTTTTTTGAAATTATTTAAGATAATTTTTTCTTGAATAGATCTAGTTTTTTTTTCTAAAAAATCATTGTAAATTTTTTCAATTTTTTCGTAAGAAAAAGAAAAAAGTTCTTTTTTGAAAAATTCATTTTCTGATTTTTCTATTTTTTCTTCTTGATCTTCAAAAAAAAATTTATTTTTTTTGGATAATTTTTCAGATAAACGTATTTGAGCTTCTATCTGAGGTTTAATCTCTTCATGAGCTTGAATTATAGTATTCAATAATTCACTTTCTTTTATTTCTTTCATTTCTCCTTCTATCATGATAATAGAGTTTATAGAAGCACCCACTATCAAATCTATATCTGCTTCTTTCAATTGATCTAAACTAGGATTAATAATAAATTTTTTTTTTAAACGTATAATACGTATTTCTGATATAGGACCATTGAAAGGGATTCCTGCTACAGATAGAGCTGTTGATGCGGCTAATCCAGCTAATCCATCCGGCAAAACATTTTTATCATATGACAATAAAGAAATCATTATCTGTATTTCATTTTTGAACCATTCTGGAAATGTTGGCCTTAAAACTCGATCAACTAATCTCATTGTTAATATTTCTTCATCGGAAGGTCTTCCTTCCCTTTTTATAAACCCCCCAGGAATTTTTCCGCCTGCGGAATATTTTTCTCTATAATCTACTGTTAAAGGAAAAAAATTTTTTTCATTTTTTATTTCTTTGGAAACAACTACAGTAGCCAATAGCATTGTATCTCCTATACGTACTACAGCAGCTCCATCTGCTTGTCTAGCTAACTCTCCTGTTTCAATAATGATAGTACGACCATCTTTAAGAGATATGGTTTCTTTAACTATATCTGGCATATTTTATTTTTTTTCTATCTAGAAATACTATATCATTTTCTCAATCCTAGATGTTTAATTATTTTTTTATAACAATTAATATCACGTTTTTCTATATATTTTAATAGTTTTTTTCTTTTACCCACTAATTTTACCAAAGCTCTTTCTGTATTAAAGTCTTTTTTATTGTTTTTCAGATGATTGCTTAAGTGATTAATCCGGTAAGTGAACAAGGTTACTTGTACTTTTGAAGAACCTGTATCGTTAACAGATGTTCCATAGATCTTGAATATTTCTTTTTTTTTCTCTGCAGTCATGATATAAAGTTAAAAATATTTCTACTAAAAATTTTTTTCCATTTTGAGAATGGAATCTATATATTTTCTATCATTAGATAAACGAGGAATTTTATTTTGTCCACCTAATTTTTTATTTTTTTTCAACCAATTATAAAATAACCCATTTCTAGCTACATGTATAATAGGAGGCCCCAAAACAATATTTTTATATCGTTTAATTTCATAATCGGAATTCAGAGATTTTAATTCGTTATCCAAAATGTTTCTAAAATTGCACAAATTTTTCGGATGTTTCTTGAATTCTATAATCCATTCGTGAGCACCAGAATTGTTTTGATTCATATAAATGGGACCTGCTGTATATTCATGAATAATAGAATTTGTTTTTAGGCAAGTTTTATTCAAAGCTTCCTCCGCATTTTCAATAATTAATTCTTCCCCAAAGGAATTAATGTAAAGAGTGGTTCTTCCTGAAATAGAAATTCTATATGGTGATAAATTAGTAAATTTAATAGTGTCTCCAACAATATATCTCCATAATCCGGCATTAGTAGAAACAACTAATGCATAATTTTTATTCAATTCCACATTCTCAATGGAGATTATTTTAGGATTTTTTTTATCTATGTCTTCTGCAGGAATAAATTCATAAAAAATTCCATGATTTAATAAAAGCAAAAGATCTTCAACATTTCTTTGATCTTGAATAGCAAAAAAACCTTCTGAAGCACTATATATGTCGTAATAATTAATAGATTTTTCGAATAAGTTCTGATATTGATGTATATAAGGTTTTAAACTCATTCCTCCATGAAATATGACTTCTATATTAGGCCATATTTCGTTAATTCTTTTTTTGTCAAATTTTTTTAGCAATTTGTTTAAAAATATTAATAACCAAGAACAAACTCCCAACAAAATTCGAACATCCTTGCATCCTGTTTCTTTTACTATATTTTCCAGTTTTGTTTCCCATTCGCTCATTAAAGCTGTTTTTTTACCAGGAATACAAATATTTTCCGCCCAAAAAGGCATATTTTTGATCAAAATAGAAGATAAATCCCCATAAAAAGTGTTGTAATTTTTATATAATTCATGACTTCCTCCTAAACGAACAGCTTTTCCGAAAAAAATTTTCGTTTTTGGATGATTATGAATATAAATAGATAACATATCTTTTCCTGCTTTGTAATGACACTCATTCATGGAGAGTTTGGTCACAGGAATATATTTACTTTTTGTATTTGTAGTTCCAGAAGATCTGGCAAACCATTTTACTGTTCCTGGCCATAATATATCTTTTTCTCCTCTACGAATTCTTTTGATTACATATTTTAAATCTTCATATTTACATATGGGTATTCTTTCAGAAAATTGCTGATATTTCTTAATGTCACGAAACCCATGTTTTTTTCCAAATTCAGTGTCTTTTGCATACAAAATCAATCGATTAATCAATTGATTTTGTATTTCTGTTGGATAACGCATGAAAAATTCTATGTTTTTAATTCTTTTTTTGAGAAAAGAAGATGTTAAATACCCGGATAAATATTTTATCATTACGATAAAGAATGTTAGTTATAAATGCAAAAAAATGAATTTTATTTATTTGACAAATAAATAGAAGCAATTTCAAAAGTTAATTTTTTCATATATATTGTGTTAAATTTATGAAACTTTAAAAGTTTATTCATCCTTTTTCCACAATAAGAAAATGATCTAATAGACTCTTTTAAATAATTATATGCAATATGATTATTTGATAGGGAACTTCCTATTTTATTTAGGATAAAATGAGAATAGAAATAGTAAATTTTTTTAATCCAATAATTGGAAGGTTTAGAGAATTCTAATATTCCTAATATTCCTAAAGGTTTCAGTATTCTATATATTTCTTTGAAAGAAAGGTGAATATATTGAAAATTTCTTATTCCAAAAGCTACAGTCACTGCATCGAAAGTTCTATTTCCAAATGGAATATGTTGAGAATATCCTTGAATTAATTTGATTCTTTTTTCCAAAAAATTATTTCTTATTTTATTTTGAGCTACTTCTAGCATTTTTTCCGATGGATCTAATCCTATAATGTAAGCATCATCAAATCTATTTGCTAAAAGAATAGCCAAATCTCCGGTTCCAGTAGCTAAATCTAGTATATTTTGAATCTTTTTTTTTTATTAAATTTATCTAATAAATGAATTATTTTTCTTCTCCAAAAAAAATCTATCCCAAAAGACAATATATGATTTATCAAATCATATTTATGAGAAATGTGATCAAACATATTTTTTATTTTTTCTTCTTTTATAGAATGTTTGTTCATAATGTTGTATAATTTACCTTTTAAATTATGAAGAAAAAACGGTTCTTTAACTCTTTTAAATAATTTTATTTTTTTTATTTTATCATTAATTTTTATTTTTGAAAAAAATGATTCGATCAATCATTACAGGAACTGGGCACTATTTGCCCAAAAAAATTATAAAAAGTGATCATTTTTTAAGACATAAATTTTACGATAAAAAAGGATTAAAAATTGATAAGTCTAATGAAGAAATTATTAATAAGTTTCAAAAAATTACGGAAATAGAGGAAAGAAGATATATTAATAAAGGATTATTGAATTCGGATATTGCTACGATTGCAGCAAAAAGAGCTTTGATTAATTCTAAAATTTATAAAGAAAAAATAGATTATATTATATCTGCTCATAATTATGGAGATATTCATCCTATTTCTTGTCAATCTGATTTTATGCCCTCTATAGCCGCTAGAGTAAAGAACAAACTTCAAATAAAGAATAAAAAATGTAGACCATATGATATGATTTTTGGTTGTCCAGGATGGATAGAAGGTATGATTCTTGCCGATCAGCTTTTACAAGCTAAATATGCTAAGAATATATTAGTTACCAGTTCAGAAACTTTATCTAAAGTTATAGATCCACATGATAGAAATGCTATGATTTTTTCGGATGGAGCTGGAGCAGCTGTTTTATCAGCTATAGAAGATTTGGAGAATGAAAAAAATGGAATTATTCATTATGAGACTCAATGCAATAATAACGATGAGTTGTATTACTTAACTAATGGTCCTTCTTTAAATCAAAATTATAAAAAATCTCTAGTGAATATTAGAATGAATGGAAGAAGAATTTATGAATACGCATTGACAGAAGTTCCAAATATGTTAAAAAATATACTTGATCATGCAAATTTGCATTTGAAAGATATTAAGAAAATTCTTATTCATCAAGCTAATGCAAAAATGGATTATGCAATCTTAAAAAGATTATTGAAATTGTATAATTATACATCTCTAAATAAAGGAATTATATCAAAAATAATGCCAATGACAATAAGAAAATTTGGAAATTCTTCTGTAGCTACTGTCCCTACTTTGTTGGATTTGATTATTCAGGGGAAAATGCCTCCTCATGAAATAGAACCTGGAGACACTATATTAATGGCATCTCTAGGAGCAGGAATGAATATTAATGGAATGATTTATCGTTTCCCACTAAAAAAATAAAAATGAAAAAATATGAGAAAAAAAATACATCCGGAAAATTATAGACCTGTTGTTTTTAAAGATATTAATAATGAAAAAATTTTGATTTGCAGATCAACAGTAAAAACAAAAGATTCCATTCAAATAGATGGATGCGATTATCCGTTATATAAAATGGAAATATCTAGTTATTCTCATCCATTTTTTACTGGAGAAAAAAGGTTTTTAGGAAAAACAGGACCGGCAGAAAGATTTAAAAGAAAATATGAAAAATATAAAAAAATGTGAATAATTGATCAGATCAACTAAACTAATATGTAATATGAATTTCATATTATATGATGGAATAGAATGGAGAAATTTATTTCCTATAACATTTACTAGACCTGTATCAGAAATTCGTTTGGGTTTATTCACAATGAAAGAAAGATGGGAAAAATATATTGGAAAAAAAATTTCAGGCATTATTACACAATCATTTCTTTCAAAGAAATATTCATTGATAAATAATGATTCTTTTTTTAAAAATATATTATTAATTAATTCTTCATATTTGCCAAACGAAGAATTAATTCAGATGATTTTTTCCTTAAAGGAAAACGAAGCTATTTTTTTTAAAGAAAAAATTGTAGCTGTAAAAAAGAGTTTTTTTTCCTGTGAAAGAAAAGAAAAAGAAAATGTTCTCTCTTTTAAAAAAAAATATAATATCAAAAAAATTATCCATATACAATATCCATGGGATATATTTATGAATAATGAAACTGTGTTGAAAAAAGATTTCATGTTTTTCACAAAAGGAAAAAAATCTTTTTCTTTATTGGGTAAAAATCATGTTCTTTGCAAAAAAGCAATTTTTTTGGAAGAAGATATAAAAGCAAATAATGTTGTATTAAATGCTCAATTGGGCCCAATATATATTGAAAAAGGAGTTGAAATCATGGAAGGGTCTGTAGTTAGGGGTCCAGCAGCCATTGGAAAAAAATCTACCTTGAATATAGGTTCAAAAATATATGGAGGAACAACTATTGGTCATTCTTGTAAAGTAGGTGGAGAAATTATAAATTCTGTAGTTTTTTCCTATTCTAATAAAGCTCACGATGGATTTTTAGGAAATACTATTTTAGGAGAGTGGTGTAATTTAGGAGCTGGAACTAATATTTCTAATTTGAGAAATGATTATCGTAAAGTAACAGTTTGGAATTATGAAAAAAAAGATTTTATTCCTGTTGATGTACAATTTTTTGGAATGATCATGGGAGATTATTCTAAATCAGGGATAAATACTCAATTTAATACAGCTACGGTAGTAGGAGTTAGCAATAGTATTTTTGGATATGGATTTCCGCCTAGATATATTCCTTCTTTTTCTTTGGGGGGAATACAAAACAGAAAAAAAATACCTTTTCATCAAGTTTGTGAAACAGCTGAAATTATGATGAAAAGGAGAAAGGTTAACTTTTCTGTTTTAGATAAAAAAATTTTACAATATTTGTATCAATTATTGGATATTTAGTTTTTTAAAAAAATTACATGGAGTTCCATGGAGAAAGGATAAAGTGATTAAAATAGATTTAATTAAATAAAATATGCTGAAACATAACCTGGGTTATCCTCGTATAGGAATACAAAGAGAGTTAAAAAAAGCTTGTGAATCTTATTGGTCGAAAAAAATAGATTCGGAAACTTTATTTGAAGTCGGAAAAAAAATAAGGAAAGAAAATTGGAAGATGCAGGAAATGGCAAATTTGGATTTGATTCCATGCAATGATTTTAGTTTTTATGATCACGTTTTAGATATGTCGTTGTTATTAGGAGTCATTCCAGAGTCTTATCTTTCCGTTCCAATTATTCAAAACAGTATTGATCTATATTTTTCTATGGCTAGGGGATTTCAAAAAAATGGATGGGACATAAAAGCTATGGAAATGACGAAATGGTTTAACACTAATTATCATTATATAGTTCCAGAATTTGATAAAAATCAAAAATTTTCTATTTTTTCAAAGAAAATCTTTGATGAATTAGAAGAATCAAAAAGGTTATTAAAATCAATAAAAAAAATAAAACCTGTATTAATAGGACCAGTCTCTTACCTTTTCTTGGGAAAAGAAAAGGATAAATCCTTTCATAAAATGGATTTAATTGAAAAAATTGTTCCTGTTTATATACAGATTATCAATGATTTAAAAAATCAAGGAACTAATTGGATTCAATTAGATGAACCTATTTTAGTTTTAGATATGTCTGAAAAAGAAAAAGAAGCGTTTCAATATGCTTATAAAAAAATATCTAAATTTTGTTCAGATACCAATATTTTATTAACCTCTTACTTTGATGGGGTTTCAGAAAATATTTCTCTTCTTAGAGGCTTTTTTGTAAAAGCTTTACATATAGATTTGGTAGAAGATTCAGAACAATTGGAAAAAATACTTTCTTTTGTCAAAGAATCAAAAATGATTTTGTCTTTAGGAATTATTGATGGAAGAAATATATGGAAAAATAATTACACTGATTCAATCAAGAAAATTGAAAAAACAATAGAATCCATAGGAGAAGATCGCGTTATGATTGCTCCGAATTGTTCTCTTTTACATGTTCCTATAAATATAGAATATGAACACTTCATTCATGATGATGTAAAAAAAAGAATGTCTTTTGCAAGACAAAAAATCGATGAATTAAATGATTTAGAATGTATTATAAAAGGAGATAAAGATATTTTATTAAATAATTTTTCCTTACTAGAAAAATATAAGAAATCTTCTTTTTTTTATGATAAAAAAATCAAAGAGAGAGCAATAAAAATAAAAGAGAAAGACACACAAAGAAAAAATCCTTTTCATATTCGACAAAGAAAACAAAAAGAAAAATTTAATCTTCCCTTGTTTCCAACTACTACTATAGGATCTTTTCCTCAAACAAAAGAAATACGTAATTTGCGAAATAAATTTCGTAAAAAAGAATTAAGCAAAGAGGAATATGATCAAAAAACACAATCCTTTATTGTAGATCTTATCAAAAAACAAGAAGAAATCGATTTGGATGTTTTAGTTCATGGTGAATTTGAGAGAACTGATATGGTGGAATATTTTTCAAACAAACTTAAAGGAACCCTTTCTACTGAAAATGGATGGGTCCAAAGTTATGGAAGTAGGTGTGTTAAACCTCCTATTATTTATGGAGACGTTAGTCGTACTGGAGACATGACTGTGGATTGGATATGTTTTGCTCAATCTAAAACCAGAAAGTTAATGAAAGGGATGTTAACTGGACCAGTTACTATCTTGCAATGGTCTTTTGTTCGGAACGATCAGCCTATTTCTCATACAGCATATCAAATAGCTTGGGCGATTAGAGAAGAAGTTCTTTCTTTAGAAAAATCTGGAATCCAGGTCATTCAAATTGATGAACCTGCTATTAGAGAAGGATTACCTTTGAAAAAAAAGAATTGGAAGTCTTATTTTCATTGGGCGATTAAGGCTTTTCGTATTTCTTCAAGTGGAGTGAAAGATGAGACTCAGATTCATACACATATGTGTTATAGTGAATTTAACGATATATTAGAACATATAGCAGATCTAGATGCAGATGTAATTACTATGGAGACTTCTAGATCCAGAATGGAATTGTTGAAAGCCTTTTCTACTTTTTCTTATCCTAATGAAATAGGTCCAGGTGTATATGACATTCATTCACCTAGAATTCCTACTGTAGAAGAAATTTTTGATTTAATAGAAAAAGCTTCAAAAAAATTACCAATCAGAAATATTTGGGTGAATCCAGATTGTGGGTTAAAAACTAGAAAATGGGAAGAAGTTTTGAAGTCCTTAAAAAATATGACAAAAGCGGCAAAAATAGCTAGAATGAAACTGACCAATCACTCTTCTTAATTTAAGAATTAAATAAAAGTATATTTCTATATTTGTGTAAAAATTTAGAAATGAATTTGTATAAGAAAGAGGAAATAATAAAAAAAGAATTTCATCTTCTAAAAAATTGGGAAGAAAAATATGAATATTTAATAGATTTGGGAAAAAAATTGCCAAAAAAACCAGATGAATTTAGATCAGATGAAAAATTAATTTATGGATGTCAATCAAAAGTTTGGTTAGATGCTGAGTTGAAAGGTTCGCGTATTTTCTTTGATGCAGATGGTGATGCTTTATTACCTAGAGGAATGGCGGCTCTTATGGTTCGTGTTTATTCAGGACTTTTCCCCTTTGAAATTATTTATTCGAACACTACTAATTTTATTCATGAAATAGGATTTCAAACTTTTTTATCCCCTATTAGAGCCAATGGCATGCTTTTATTTTTAAAAAAAATAAAAATTTATGCCATAGCTCTTAATGCCAAAATTTCTATTGGATCAAATGATCAAATTTAAAAAAAAATGAGATGTTTCAAACTATTAATCCTGTAGACAATAATATTTTAAATACTTATTATTTTCTATCTGAAAAGGATATTAGAACTAAATTATCTATAGCTCATCATGCATACAAAAAGTGGAAAGATTATTCTTTTGAATCTAAAGTTCAATGTTTAACGACATTATACTCTTGCATGCAAAAAACTATAGATATTACATCCTATTTAATTACCCAAGAAATGGGAAAGCCTATCACTCAGTCTCGTTTAGAAGTAAATAAGAGCATAAATTTGTGTAAATATTATTGTCAACAGAAAGAGTCCATTTTTTTTCAAAAAATATCTACTGAATATGAAAAATCTTATGTAAGATTTGAATCTATAGGTCCTATATTAGGAATCATGCCTTGGAACTATCCTATTTGGCAAACCATAAGATCTTCTATTCCTAATTTATTATTAGGAAATGTAATTCTTATTAAACCAGCTATAAATACAGCAGGATGCTCTATGATTTTGGAAAAAATATTTATAAAGGCTGGTTTTCCTGAAGGTGTTTTTCAAATTTTATTAATAGATATTCCCAAAATAGAATCAGTTATAGCTAATACAGTGATACAAGGAGTGACATTTACTGGAAGTTCTTTTTCTGGAAGTATTATAGGATCATTATCTGGAAAATATATCAAAAAATCCGTTTTGGAGTTGGGAGGAAATGATGCTTTTGTAGTCATGAAAGATGTTGAAGATATTAAAAAAACAGCTAAATTAGCTACAGAATCCCGATTAAATAATACAGGACAAACATGTATTTCGGCAAAAAGGTTTATTGTAGATCAATCTATAGTAAATGATTTTATAGATATAGTTATCCAAGAAATGAAAGAATATCAAAAAGGAGATTTATATAATGAATCTACCAAGATTGGTTATATATCTCGTTATGATTTATCTGAAAAATTATATCATCAATATAAAAATATCATATTAAATGGAGGAAAAATCTGTTTAGAAACTAATAAAGATGGAAATTTTTTTTCTCCCTCTTTATTAAGAATAGAAAAAGATAATTTTATTGTGAAAAAAGAAGAAATTTTTGGACCAATAGGAATTGTTTCTATTTTTTCTAGAGAAGAAGAAATTCCTGATATTGTTAATAATACATGTTATGGGTTAGGAGCATCTATTTGGACAAAAGATTTGGAAAAAGCTGAAAAATTATCCAAGAAAATAGATACTGGAATGATTTTTATTAATGATATTGTGAAATCAGATGTTCGTTTTCCTTTTGGAGGAGTCAAGAAATCTGGATATGGAAGAGAACTATCTATTTTATCTATAAAAGAATTGTCCAATTGGAAAACGGTGATTATAAAAAAATTATAAATTTTTTCGCATTCTTGCAACAGGAATATGCATTTGATCTCTATATTTAGCAACAGTTCTTCTAGCTACTAGATAGCCTTTTTTTTTGAGTATTTTAGATAGTTTTTCATCGGTAAGAGGTTTTTTTTTATTTTCCTTATCTATGGATTCTCCTAAAAGTTTTTTGATTTCAATAGAGGATATTTCTTCTCCTTCTTTGTTTTTCATTTTCTCAGAAAAAAAACTTTTAATCAAAAAAGTACCGTATGGTGTATTAACATATTTTCTATTAGCTACACGTGAAACGGTAGAAATTCCTACTCCAATTTTTTGTGAAATGTTTTTTAAGATCATAGGTTTTATTTTAACTGGATCTCCAGTTAAAAAATATTCTTTTTGATAATCCATAATAGCATTCATTGTTAACATCAACGTATTTTGACGTTTTTTGATTGCATCTACAAACCATTTCGCAGAATCTATTTTTTGTTTCAGAAAAACAATGGTTTCCTCATTTTTCTTTAAATTTTTATTTTTTGAAGATTTATAAGATTTTAACATATCTAAATATATAGGTGATATCTTTATTTCTGGTATATTTCTTTGATTTAAAGAAAGTTCTAGTTTATTA
Organism: Blattabacterium cuenoti; assembly: GCF_014252075.1. Lineage (NCBI taxonomy): Bacteria > Pseudomonadati > Bacteroidota > Flavobacteriia > Flavobacteriales > Blattabacteriaceae > Blattabacterium > Blattabacterium cuenoti. The sequence continues at coordinate 534,010 of NZ_CP059209.1, read as the reverse complement.
TCTAAAATACAAATAGTAAAATCTGGAATGATGTGATTTAAATTTTTGGTATTTTCTGAATAAATTTTTCCTGGTTTTGGATTTAATTTTTCTATTTGATAAATAGATTTTCTTAAATTTTTTTTTGTTATTCCTAACTTTTTTTGCAGTTTTTGATAATGTTTTTTTACAAAAGATTCAAAATTATATTGTATAATTTTTTTGGCGATAAGAACCTCTTTTGTCATTTTTTTTTTTTCCAATTGAATAAGTAGACATTCTTGTAAGTTTCTGGATCCTACACCCACAGGGTCTAATTTTTGTATATAGTTTAAAATTAATTGTTCTATTTTTTCTGAATTAACTGATATTCCAAGTATTAAAAGAATATCATCTGCTATAGATGTGATCTTTCTTCTTATATAACCGTCATCATCTATATTTCCTAATACAAAATCTGCTATCAGTAAATCTTCTTCGTTCAAACGAAAAGTATGCAATTGATTTTTCAAATATTCTTGAAAAGAAATTCCAGAAATAATAGGAATATGTTTTTCTACACCGTAATTTTGATGATTGATATTATTTTTATAATCTTCAATTTCATCATCACTCAAATATTCATCTATTTCTGAAATATCTATGGATTGATTTTGATCTTCTAGAAGATCAAAATCATTTTCAGATGTTTCTGATTCTGAAAATTCTTCTTCTAATTCAGAAGAATTTTCTTCTTCTAATGCTGGATTTTCTTCCAATTCTTGTTTTACTCTTTGTTCAAAATCTAAAGTAGATAACTGAACTAATTTCATGAGTTTAATTTGTTGTGGAGATAGTTTGTGTTGTCCTTTTTGTGATAATTGCTGTTTTAACATAAAAAAATATGTTTTAAAACTCTGCATTATTTGGAGTTCTTGGAAATGGAATAACATCACGAATATTATTCATTCCTGTTATGAATTGAACTAAACGATCAAAACCTAAACCAAATCCACTATGAGGAACAGAACCGAAACGACGTGTATCTAAATACCACCAAAGTTTATTTTTATCCGTATTTGTATCTTTTATGCGTTGTAATAAAATTTCATAACGTTCTTCTCTTTGAGACCCCCCAATAACCTCTCCTATTTCTGGAAATAAAATATCCATAGCTCTAACTGTTTTCCCATCATTATTTATACGCATATAAAAAGCTTTTATACAAGAAGGATAATCAAACACAATAACAGGAATCTTAAAATACTTATCGACTAAATATTGTTCATGTTCAGATTGCAAATCCATTCCCCAAACAACAGGATTAAAAAATTTTATTTTTTGTTTTTTTTCTTCTTGAATAAGAATTTTGACAGCTTCTGTATAACTGATTCTTTGAAATGGAAATTTTAGTACAAGTTCTAATTTTTTTAAAAGGGATTCTTTCTCCTTCTTTTTCCATTTTTTTAAGTGTTCATTTAAAAATGATAAATCTTCCATATTCTTATCAAGAATGTATCTGATAATAAATTTTAAAAAATCTTCAGCTAAATTCATATTTTCTTCTAGATGATAAAATGCTATTTCTGGTTCTATCATCCAAAATTCGGATAAATGCCGTGAAGTATTGGAATTTTCTGCGCGAAATACAGGTCCAAATGTATACACTTTTCCTAATCCCAAAGCAGCTGTTTCAGCTTCTAGTTGTCCGGATACACTTAAATAAGTTTTACATTTAAAAAAATCTTTTTTATAATCTATTGGATTATTTTTTAAATCTATAGTAGTAATTTGAAACATCTTTCCACTTCCTTCACAATTTGAAGTAGTAATTATTGGAGTATGAAGGTAAAAAAATCCATTTTCATGGAAATATTTATGGATACAAAAAGCCATATGATGACGAATTCGCATGATACAGCTAAAAATATTTGTTCGAAAACGTAAATGAGCCTGTTTACGAAGTTTTTCAAAACTATGTTTTTTAGGTTGTAAAATAGTTTTTTGAAGAATAGACGAAGGAACAGATCCATATATGTTAATCTCTAAAGAATGCAGTTCTATACATTGTTTTGCCCCTATACTTTCTTTTATAATTCCTATAACTTGAATTGAAGTTCCAATTGTTATTTCTTTTGTAATTTTCTTTCTAAATTCTTTGGATAAAATAATTTGCAGATTCCTGATTGTAGATCCGTCATTTAAAGTGATAAAAATAGAATAACGAAAAGAACGAATCCATCCTTCAACCAATACTTTTTTGTTTATAAAAAATTTTCCTTTATTTAATAATTCTTTAATTGAATATTTTTTTATCATTATATTCTCAGTATTTCTTTTTCTTTATAAAGGAATAAATCTTCTATTTTTTGTATATATTCACTTGTTATTTTTTGTATACGGTTTTCTCCTGACTTAGAAAAATCTTCGGATATTTTTAATTTTCTTATATTTTGATTATTTTTTTTTCGGACATTCCTTATGAGTACTTTTGCGTTTTCTGTTTGCAATTTGATTTTTTTCATCAAATTTTTTCTTCCTTCTTCTGTAATAATGGGTAAATGTATATGAATGGATTCTCCTTTATTAGTTGGCATAAAACCTAGATTAGAATCTATGATCGCTTTATCTATATGTGTAATGGTAGAACGATCCCAAGGAAGAATCGTAATATTCATGTTATCTACAATAGTAATATTTGCTATTTCTATAAGAGGAAAAGTACTTCCATAACACTTTATTTTTATTTTTTCCAAAATAGAAACTATAGATTTGCTACCTAATCGAATACGATGAATTTCTTCCTTTAGTTGTTTAAAAATTTTTTCCATATTTTTTTTACAAGAAAAAAAAATATCGTTTAATTCATCCATAATTTTTATTTTTTTTTGGAAACTAGAGTCCCTATTTCTTCTCCAGAAATTACTTTTTGAAAATTCCCTTTTCTGTTGATATCAAAAATAATAATCGGTAAATTGTTTTCATTTCCCAAAATAAAAGCAGTTTGATCCATAACTTTGATCCCCATTTTGTATACCATGTCAAAGGATATATTTTTAAGTTTTTTAGCATATTTATCTTTTTCCGGGTCTGTGGTATAAATACCATCCACTCTAGTTCCTTTTAATAATACATCAGCGTTGATTTCTATAGCACGTAATACAGCAGCTGTATCTGTAGTAAAATAAGGATTTCCTAATCCTGCTACAAATATTACAACTCTTCCTTTTTCAAGATGATGAATAGCTCTATCTTTACCAAAAGGTTCTGCTATTTGATCCATTCTAATAGCTGTTTGAATATAAGAACATATTCCTAAATTTTCTAAATACGATTGAAAAGCGATTCCGTTGATAACGGTGGCCAACATGCCCATGTAATCTCCTTCTATACGATTTATTGTTTTTTCTTTTATTCTAGAAAAACCTCTAAATATATTTCCTCCTCCAATTACTATAGCTACTTGAGCCCCCATATCTACTACTTTTTTTACTTCTTCAGCATATTGTTGAAGACAAGTAGAATGAAGTCCAAATTCGTTGTTTCCCATCAAAGCTTCTCCGCTTAATTTCAATAATGATCTTTTGTACTTCATGAAAAAAGATATTTATTCAAAAAATATATTTTTAACATTTTTTTCAAAAATCATAAAAAGGATGTTATGGAAAAATTCCTAATTTTTCATAAGAATCTACAATTTTATTTATAGCAAGTACAAATGCTGCAGTTCGCATGTTTTCTATTCTTGATGATTTTTTGAGATCACTAATCTTATGGAATCCACTAATCATTGTATCTTCTAAACCACTGCGCACTAGGTCTATTTCCCTTGGCCCTCTCAATATAATTTTTTTTTCTTTTGTTGAAATTTGTTTTTTGCAAACATTTTCAATAACTTGTAGTAATTCTGCATTCATATTTTCGCTGAATTTCTTTTCCATACGTCCATAACGTACGTGGCTTAAATTTTTTAGCCACTCAAAATAGGAAACAGTGACTCCTCCTGCATTTAAATAAATGTCAGGAACTATAATAACTCCTTTTTTTTCTAATATTTCATCCGCTTCTGGAGTGATAGGTCCATTTGCCGCTTCTCCAATAATTTTAGCTTTAATACGATTCGCATTATTCTTATGGATTACATTTTCTAATGCTGCAGGGATTAAAATATCACATTCCAATTCTAAAGCATTTTCTGTATTCTCAATATTCTTTGCTTCTGGAAAATTTAATATAGATCCAGTGTTTTTCAAATGGAGAATAACTTTGGAAACATTCAATCCTTTTTGATTATAAATGGCTCCTTCTCTTTCTGCTAAAGCCACAATAATTGCTCCTGCTTCATGAAAAAAAGTAGCAGCATGATAACCAACGTTTCCTAAACCTTGTATTATAATTTTTTTTCCAACTAGTCCAACATCAAGACCTACAGATAACATATCTTCTTTCAGACTACATAATTCTCTAATACCATAAAAAACACCTAATCCTGTTGCTTCTTTTCTTCCTCTAACCCCTCCTTGAGATACAGGTTTTCCTGTAACACAAGCTAATGCGTCCACATCTCCAGGACGAATAGATAGAAATGTATCAAAAATCCAACTCATTTCTTTTTCTCCAGTTCCATAATCAGGTGCAGGAACATCTATTCCTGGACCAATAAAATTTTTCTTAATTAATTCAGAAGTATAACGACGAGTTATTTTTTCTATATTTTCTATTGATATAGTTTGTGGATCAATTTTAATACCGCCTTTAGATCCTCCAAAAGGAACATCAACTATAGCGCATTTGTAAGTCATCAAAGCAGCCAAAGTCATAATTTCATCTTGATTAACTTTTATGCTATATCTAATACCTCCTTTACAGGGAAGTTTATGATGAGAATGTTGAACCCTATAAGCCTCAATCACTTTGATTTCTTTTCCTATTTTTACAGGAAAATGCATTCGATATACAGCATTACAAGCTTTAATTTGTTCTAAAAGACCTTTTTCAATAGAAAGAAATTGTGCCGCTTTATCAAAATTTTTTTCTATACAATTAAAAAAACTATATTTACCAGTTTTATTTTGGTTGTTTTTTGACATAAAAAAGTTTTTACACATTTCTATAGAACGAAAAAATACAATTATATTATCGAATGCAAATCTACGTTTTATGTACAAATTTTAATACAAAACTTGTTTGAGTTTAAAAAATCAATAGTATAAAATATTTATTATTTTTTTTGGGACTAAAATTAACTTTTTAAAAATTTTTTCTCTTAAAAAAGATTTTGTTTTGGGGTGATTTAAAATCTTATTTTTTATTTCTTTTATTGAAATATTAGAATCAAATTTTTCTATAAATTTTAATTTACCATTAAACATAATTGGATATGTGATTTGATCTACTATTAGATACTTTGAATTTAAAAAAGGAATTGGATAATGAATAATAGATTTGTTTTTTCCTAATTTATACCATAATTCCTCAGCTATATGAGGAGCAAATGGCGCTATCAATTGAACTAAAGGTTCTAATATTTTTCTTTTATTGCATTTTAACATTGTTAATTGATTCACAACAATCATAAATGAACTAATAGATGTATTCAAAGAAAAAGATTGCATTTTATCCTGTATTTTCTTTATAGTATGATGTAAAATTTGTAGTTCTTTAAATGTTGGATTGACTTCACTGACTTTAAATTTTTCATTTTTATGAAAGAGACGCCAGAATTTGTTTATAAAATTTTTTATCCCATTTATTTTTTCTTCGTCCCAAGGTTTAGATTGAGTAATAGGACCTAAAAACATTTCATAAATTCGAAATACATCTGATCCATATTTTTCATATATATCATCAGGATTTATGACATTATATTTGGATTTAGACATTTTTTCCAATTTTCTCTTACAAAGAAAAGTTCCTTTTTCTAATAGAAAAACAGAAGAATTAAATTCTGGTCGTGTTTTTTGAAATTTTTCTATATTCAATTCGTTGTTCTTTTTTATTAAGGATAGATCTACATATACCTCTTGAAATGAATAATTTTTTTGATTTCTTAATCCATAAGATACAAAGATATTTTCTCCTATAATCTTTAGTATAGAAGCAGAATAACTGAGGATCATTCCTTGATTTAATACCTTTTTAAAAGGTTCTTCAGTTGTTATCCATCCTCTATCTTTCAAAAATTTGTGCCAAAATCTTGCATAAATTAAATGTCCAGTACTATGTTCAGATCCTCCAATATATAAATCAACATTCTTCCAATAATTTTCTTTTCTTTTATCAAGAAAAAATTGATGATTATTAACATCCATATATCTAAGAAAATACCAACTAGATCCTGCCCAACTTGGCATTGTGCTAGTTTCTATAGGAAATACATTTATATAATCAATAAGGTTTTTTGAAACAATTTTCATATTTATTTCATCCCAAGCCCAATTTTTTGCTCTAATTAATGAAGATTTTCCATCCTTAGGATGATAATTATCTATTTTAGGAAGAAGAATAGGTAATTGATCTATAGGAATTGTTTTTGGAATTCTATTTTTAAAATAAATAGGAATTGGCTCTCCCCAATATCTTTGTCTAGAAAAAATAGCATCACGTATTTTGTAACTTGTATTTATTTTTCCTATTTTTTTTTCCACTAATATTTCTATTATTTTTTCTCTTGCCTCTTTTCTATTTAATCCATTTAAAAAATCAGAATTAATACAGATATACTCATTCGTATTTATGTTTATGTTCTTTTTTTCACAAATTGGAATAATATCTAATCCAAATTTTTGAGAAAATTTTTTACTTCTTTCTTCATACCCAGGAATTCCTATCATTGATTTTGTATGATTATCTACTGTAAAATAGGTACTAATATAAATAGGAATTTTTTTTTTTTGAATAAAAGGATGAAAAACATAATTTCCTGTAAAAACACCGGAAACATTTTTTCTATTTTCATCAATAGAAAATTCTTGCATAAGATATGTTAAAACACTTTTTTTATGGGAAAAAACACCTATTTGATCTGCAAGTGGATGATCTGGAGATAATACAATAAAAGTTATTCCAAATATCATTTCTGGACGAGAAATAAATAATTTTATTTTGTTGATGTTATTAGTGGGATGTGTTATATTCAATGAAATATCAATTCCAATAGATTTTCCTATCCAGTTAAATTGTAATTTTTTTAGAGATTGAGAACAATCAATCAAATTTAATCCTTTTATGAGTCTTTCTGCATATGCGCTAATTCTTATGTGCCATTGTAACATTTTTTTTTTATAGACTGGATATCCTCCTCTTTGACTTTTTCCATTTTTTATTTCATCATTAGCCAAAACAGTCCCTAAATCTGGACACCAGTTTACTATATTATTGCATAAATAAGCTAAACGATAATCTAAAAGAATAGATTCTTTTTCATGAATACTTAGTTCATTCCATGTTTTTGAATTAAATCTATAATTAAAAGAAGTCTTTGCATTGATAAAATCATTTCCGTTTTTATTAAATTCTTCAATTAAAAGATCTATAGGTTTGGCTTTTTCACAGTTTTTGTCGTACCAAGAATTAAAAATTTGAATAAACATCCATTGAGTCCAACGATAATAATTTGGATTGCTAGTGCACAATTCACGATTCCAGTCAAAAGAAAGTCCTATTTTATTCATTTGATCTCTATACTTTTGTGAATTTTGACGAGTGGTATCATAAGGGTGTTTCCCTGTTTGAATTGCATATTGTTCTGCAGGTAATCCAAAAGAATCAAATCCGATAGGGTTTAAAACGTTATATCCTTTTGAACGTTTATATCTGGCATAAATATCTGATGCAATATAACCTAAACAATGTCCGACATGAAGTCCTGCTCCAGAAGGATAAGGAAACATATTTAGAATGTAGTATTTCTTTTTTCCGTTTTCCTTAGTATGAAAAACATTATTTTTTTTCCAGTATATTTGCCAACGTTTTTCTATTTCTCTAAAATTATATTCCATTTCTATTTTAAACTTTATTTATACAAAAATTGCAATGATTACGTAATTTTAACTTTTATACTGATGAAATGAAACCATCATATAAATATTCAAAAAAAGTATCTACAAAAAAAGAAAAAAATGTTTAATGAGCATCATTATTATTTGATAAACGATGATAAATTTCTAAATAATCAAACTATTAATAGCTTAATGAAAATTATTCATCATCATCCAAATGATGTTGTCAAAATATTTAATTTGTTAAAATTATGCAAAGCTATTTCTGTTTTTAATGAATTGGATTTTTCTATAAAAAAAAAAATTATAGAAGAGTTTTCTTCAATTAAAAGGATGGAGTTATTAAATAATTTGTCAGTAAAGGATCGTTTTTCTTTTTTAGAAAAGATTCCTAAAAATCTATTAAAAGATCTAATTAAATATTTAAATCCAGAAGAAAAAAGAAAAATATTAGTATCATTAGGATATCCAGAAAATAGCATAGGTTGTTTGATGATTCCATATTATCTTTCGGTTCAAAAAACTTGGAAAGTGCAAGAAGTTTTTGATTATATCCGTAAAGAGGTGAAAAATAGTGATATAGTAGAAATTGTATATATAGTTGATCAAAAAGGAAAATTGGTCGATGATATCAAACTCAGGGATTTTTTATTAGTAGATCCAAATACAAGAGTCTCAGATTTAATGGAAAGTCAATCTTCTTCTGCTTTAAATCTAAAAGATACAGAAGAAAAAGCTTCTAAAATATTTTCTATGAATAATAGAGTATCACTTCCAGTTATTGATGATCATAATTTTTTATTAGGAATAGTAACTGTGTCCGATCTTTTATTGATTTTAAATGAAAATTATAGAGAAGATCTTCAAAAAATAGGAGGGATGGAAGCATTAAATCAATCTTATCTTAATGAACCTTTATATCGATTAATTAAAAAAAGAGCCGGATGGTTAATCTTGTTGTTTATAGGAGAAATGTTAACAACAACAGTGATGCAAGAATTTTCAAGCGTTATCGAAAAAGCAGTAGTTCTTGCTTTGTTTATTCCTTTGGTTGTTTCAAGTGGAGGAAATAGTGGGGCTCAAGCTGCAAGTTTAATTATTCAAGCAATGGCTTTGGGAGAGGTTAAAATAAAAGATTGGTGGATTGTCATGCAGAGAGAAATTATTTGTGGGTTTTTTTTAGGTAGTATTTTAGGATTAACTGGTTTTATCCGTGTGATAGCTTGGCATAAGATCAATTTATTTAATTATGGTCCTCATTGGATATTAGTTGGATTAACTGTTTTTTTCTCTTTGGTCGGAGTTGTGTTATGGGGGACGTTGAGCGGTTCTATGTTACCTTTTATAATTAAAAAGTTTAGAGGAGATCCCGCTAGTTCCTCTGTTCCTTTTGTTGCTACATTAGTAGATGTTATTGGATTAATTATATATTTTTCTATGTCTTATATTCTTTTACGTGGGACCTTATTGTGATAACATATTTCTACAATTTTTCAAAACAGATTTAAAATCTTCAGGAATTGGACAATAAAAATAACATTTTCCATTTTTAGGATGGATAAAAGAAAGAGAAATGGCATGCAACGCTTGTCTTCGTAAAATTTTTAAACAATTTTTAAAAAATTCTATATTTTGATTTGAGCATTTTTTTTTCATAAAAATTCTATTTCCTCCATAAATTGAGTCATGAAATAATGGATGTCCTAAATGTTTGAAATGAGCTCTTATTTGATGAGTTTTTCCCGTTTTTATATAGCAAGATATATATGTTAAATGTTTAAATCTTTCTAATACTTTGTAATGTGTAATAGAATACTTTCCTTTATTTTTATTGATTTCTTGATTTTGTTTAAAAATTGTCATTTTTTTTCTATTTCTAGGATCTCTTCCAATGAATCCAGTTATGATTCCTTCTTTTTCAATTAAATCACCCCATATTAAAGCTATGTATTTTCTTTGAATTGTTCTAGAATAAAATTGTTGAAATAAATGTTTTTGAGAATATTCATTTTTAGCTAAAACCAGTAAACCTGATGTATCTTTATCCAATCTATGAACTAATCCACATCTATAGAGGTTGAATTTATTAAAATTTGAATTTATTAAATGATATTTAATTCCATGAATTAATGTTCCTGTTTCATTCCCAAACCCAGGATGAACTACCATTCCTGCAGGCTTATTAACTACAATTACGTCTTCATCTTCATGAAGAATATCTAGATTTATTTTTTCTGCAGTAATATTTTTATATTCTAAATGATCTAGAACAGTTGGTCTATAAATTTCTATTTCAACAAAATCTAAAGGCTTTATTTTATAATTTTTTTTTATAATGTTTCTGTTTACTAAAATTTTTCCTGAATTTGTCCACTTTTGAATTTGATTTCTGCTGATATTTTGTATATAATTTTTTAAAAATTTGTCAATGCGAATTTCTTTTTGATTTTTGTCTGTAATAATTTTAATTTTAGATGTAGAACTGTTCATTTAATTCGTAGGGTTCATTTCTTTTTCTTCTGTTTTCTTGTCAATTTCTTTATCTTTTTCTTCTGTTTTCTTGTCAATTTCTTTATCTTTTTCTTCTGTTTTTATTAAGTTGTCCAATAATTCTTTTGGAGTCAACCAAAGTTCAATAGATTTATTTTTATCCTGAATTTCTCCAGGAGAAGGTTTTTGACGATATACTTTTGCATTTCTATCAGGATCTATTATTGGATGATCATAGTAAAAATTAATAACACGAAATAATTTGTTTTTTAAAGTTAAAGTTGCAGTATGCAATGACATTCCAATTACATTTGGAACCACTAAATTATTTTTTTCATATCCTTTTCCAATTATCAAAGTTATTCCATTTTGAATGGATGGAGAAGGGAATCTGTATCCAGATTGAATTGATTTTTTATTATAAAAAACTTTTAACACTGTATCTTTAGTCAAATCATTAATACTCTTGATTTCTTTGACGGGAATATGATTATCATGAAGTAATTTCATGGCAATGTATTTATTTTTATTTATAATATTGGGCAGAGAAGTAGTATATTGAGATTGAGAATTGACTTTTAGATATATATGTCTTCCTTCTTTTACAGAACCTCCAGCTTCTGGGGAAAAAGAAATAATTTGATTTTTTTTCAAATTTGGATCATAATGTGATGTATCTATATCATATTTTAACCCTAACTTTTTTAAAATAGATATAGATTGAGATAAAGTTAAATAACGCAAATTTGGCACAACAACATAAGATCCATGTTTTGTGTAACCATCAACCCATTTTAATGCAAGTTGAGTGATCTTGTATAAAAAAAATATGGAAATTAATAAATTTATGATGAATATTACAAAATACTTTGAATAATTCATGAAGAAAATATTTATTTAAATATAAAGAATCATTTCTACATTCATTTCTACATTCATTAATAAAAAATAAATCATGAAAAAAATAGCTGTGATTATGGGTGGATATACAAAAGAGTCTGCAATTTCACTAGAAAGCGGAAAAGTAGTTTATGAAAATTTGTGCAGAAAAGAATTTGAACCTTATAAAGTGTATATTTTCAAAGAAAAATGGTTTATGAAAGATAAAAAAGACAAAGAATATATTATTGATAAATGTGATTTTTCCGTCAAAGTGGGAATAAAGCGTATACAGTTTGATTGTATTTTTAATGCGATTCATGGAACTCCAGGAGAAGACGGGATATTACAAGCCTATTTTGAATTATTAAAAATTCCATATACAGGATGTAATTTTAATCATGCTAATGTGACTTTTAACAAAAAGTATTGTTTAACTTTATTGAAACATTTTGGAATTAATACTGCCGTATCTATTTTTTTAAATAAAAATCAAATTTTTGATGAGGAAAAAATTTTAAAAAAAGTAGGACTTCCTTGTTTTGTTAAACCTAATAGATCTGGATCTAGTTTAGGAATCAGTAAAGTTTATGAAAAAAAAGATTTATTCAATGCAGTGGAAAACGCTTTTAAAGAAGATGAGGAAATTATTATTGAATCTTTTCTTGAAGGGAGGGAAGTCTCAGTAGGAGTTTTTTCATTCAAAAATGAAATTTTTGTTTTGCCTATAACAGAAATAATTAGTCAAAATGATTTTTTTGATTTTGAATCTAAATATTCTGGAAAATCTCAAGAAATAACACCGGCAAAATTGCTTCCAAATGTTAAAAATAGAATACAAAAAATTGCAAAAAAAGTATATAATTATTTAAATCTATCAGGAATCTCTAGATCAGAGTATATCATTGTAAACGGGAACCCTTTTTTTTTGGAAATTAATACAGTTCCAGGACTTTCGGAAGAAAGTATTTTTCCAAAGCAATTGAAAATAGCAGGTATATCTTTGTCTGATTTATTTAAAGATTCTATTAATTTTTCTATTGAAAGAGTGAAAAGAAAATCGTAAAAATTTTTATAATTTACAATTGCATTTTTTTTTGCAAAAAATTTTTTCGTCTGAAAAAAAGTTCAAAAATTTTTTGATCAAAAATGCAATTGATATCAAAAAAAATATTCCTATTATTAGATATTGACACATTTTATATTAAAATTTGATATGTTAAAAATGAAGCGATATAAGCTAGAGAAGTCATAAAAAAAAATTGTATTATTGGCCATTTCCAAGATTTCGTTTCTTTTTTTATTATAGATAAAGTACTCATACACTGCATAGATAATGCATAAAAAAATAGCAAAGAAATTCCTGTTGATAAATTATAAATAGGTTTTTTGGTGCTATTAAACACTTCTTCTTTCATTTTTTCTTTCAAAAAATTTTCTTTTCCTTCTATCTTATAGACAGAAGCCATAGTACTAACAAAGACTTCTCTCGCTACAAGAGATGATAGCAATCCTATTCCAATTTTCCAATCGTATCCTAATGGACGAATTATAGGTTCTATTTTCTTACCGATCAAACCCAAATATGAATGAGATAATTCTTTTTTTTGCATATATTTTAATACGATTGAGTTTTGATATGATAAATTTTCTGAAGGACCAAAAGATCCTAAAACCCAAATTAATATATTGATCAATAAAATCATTTTTCCTGCATTGATAATGAATGATTTTAGATTAATCCATAAGGTAATCAAAATGTTTCTAAATATAGGAAATTTGTAAGTAGGGATTTCCATAATCAGATGACTTTGATAATTTTTTTTCAAAAATTGATGTAAAATCATCGATACACCTAGAGCAGAGACTATCCCTAATAAATACATAATCATAAGGACTAGCCCTCTTAATTGAATGAAATACCATCTATAATTTGGTATGACAAGAGATATAATCAAAGTATAAACAGGTAATCTTGCAGAACAGGTCATAAAAGGAGTGGCTAAAATAGTAATTAAACGATCTCTTGGATTTTCAATATGTCTAGCTGACATGATAGCTGGAATAGCGCAAGCTATGCTAGAAATAAGAGGAACAACACTTTTTCCATTTAACCCAAAGGGTCTCATAATTCTATCCATTAAAAATATTACTCTGCTTATGTAACCACTTTCTTCCATAAGAAGAAGAAAAAATAGTAAAATAAAAATTTGTGGAATAAAAGTGATAATAGTACTAATTCCAGGCAATATTCCTTGCAATAAAAAATTATTTAAAGGACCTGGATAAATATTTTCTAGTTTTTTTTGAAGAAAAGAAAAAAAAAATTCTATAATCTCTTTAGGTTTTTCTGCCCAGAAAAAAACACATTGAAAAATAAAAAATAAAAAAAAGAAAAAAATAAAATAACCCCAAAAAGGATGAACAATTAAATTATTATCTATTTTTTTTGAAAATTCTAAATAATTTTTTTCTTTATCTGAAACCAATTCGGAAACTGTTTCGATAAAAATTTTTCCTATTTCTTCATATCTATCTAATGTTTCCTTAATTTGTAATCTTTTGGATATAATATTGTGTTTCTTTTTTATTTTATTTAATAAATAATCTTCTTTCAAAAATTTTCCATTATAAGCTAAATAACACCAAGCCTTATAAGTATTTACTTTGTAATTCTTTTTTACATCATTAACAGCAATAGAATAACGTAATCCTGGATTGAAAAAATCCAATTTTTTTGTTTTTTTATTTAAATTTTTGATTTCTTTTTTAACTTTTTCCAATCCTATTCCTTCTCTTGCATTGATCAAGACTATTTCTGTTATAAGAAATTTTTTTAGTTTTTCTATCTCAATAGAGATTCCCTTTTTTTTTGCTTCATCCAACATATTTAGGATAAATAAAACAGGAAATCCTAAATCTTGCACTTGTCTAAATAAAAGAAGACTTTTTTTTATATTAGAATAATCTGCTACAACCATAATTTTATCAGGATAATCCAAATAATCCTTATTATTAATAAGCAATTTGCTGACTACTTCTTCATTTTCAGATGAAGGATATATACTGTAAGTTCCAGGAAGGTCTATAATTTGATAACATCTATTTTCATAATAGAAATATCCTATTTTTTTGTCTACTGTAACTCCTAAATAATTGCCTACTTTTTGGTTAAGTCCAGTCAATTTATTGAACAAAGAAGTTTTTCCTACATTTGGATTTCCAATAAGCGCTAATTTTATTCTTCTTCTTTGCATTTTAAAATTTTAGGTTCTATTATAATGTTTTCTGCTTCTTTTCTACGTAATGCTAAACAAGACTGATTATAACTTATACATAATGGATCATAAAAAATAGAAACAAAAAGTATCTCGAATTCTACTCCAGGTAAAACACCTAATTCTAATAATTTGATAGGAAAATCTTCGTTTTTATATCCCTTGATAATTCCTTTTTCTCCTTTTTTAAGGTTAGATAAATTCAAAATTTATATATTTTATATTAGAAAAATAAAAAATAAATTTTTAGTAATGAAAAAAAATGAAATAAAGGTTTAAATTTATTTCTTTTATTTTTTTAAGTTTTGGAAATGACATCTATTTTGGTTAGATCTATACAATTGCTTCTTAGCATTTCTATATTAATCGTTATTCATGAATTAGGTCATTTTACTTTAGCTCAAATATTTAAAGTAAGAGTTGAAAAATTTTTTTTATTTTTTGATCCTTGGTTTTCACTTTTTAAAAAAAAGATTGGACACACTATTTATGGAATAGGATGGTTGCCTTTAGGAGGATACGTAAAAATATCTGGAATGATGATAGATGAAAAAAATGTTTCTTCAAAAGAAACTGAAAAAAATTGGGAGTTTCGTTCAAAATCAGCAATAAAAAGGCTATTAATTATTTCTGGAGGAATTATTTCCAATATATTATTATCTATTTTTATTTTTACTTGTTTATTATTTAAATATGGAGAAACATATCTTCCCACAAAAAATGTTAAATATGGGATAGAAGTTGATTCTTTAGGAGAAAAAATAGGATTCAAAAATGGAGATAAAATTTTATTTGTAAATGAAAAATATATTCCATATTTCAATGATATTCCTAAAGCAATCCTTTTGGGAAATTCTGTGACTGTAGATAGGATGGGAAAGATTATAAAATTGTCACTAAATAACGATAAAAAAAGATTTCTTTTTGACAGAAAAAAAATCAGTTTCTTTATTAAACCTCGTGTCCCTCCTATTATAAATCATGTCATACAAAATTCTGAAGCGGAAAAATATGGTTTAAAAAATAATGATGAAATATTATCTATAAATTCTGAATCCATTCTTTTTTCTGATCAATTAAAGGATTTATTATCAAAATATAATAATGAAAATATAGCAATATCGATTAATAGAAATGGAAAATTAATTCAAAAAAATGTTTTTATAGATTCAAAAGGAATCTTGGGAATTTACTTAAAAAATTTTATGGATTTGGATAAAATTTTTTCATTTGAAAAAATGAATTATTCTTTTTTTGAAAGTATTCCTCATGGAGTCACAAAATCTTTGGAAGTTTTAAAAAACCAAATATTTTTTTTCAAAAATGTATTTCATATAGAAACCAAAGCTTATAAACAAATAGGGAGTTTTTTTTCTATGGCAAAAGAATTTTCTTCTAAATGGAATTGGGATATTTTTTGGACTTTAACTGCTACTTTGTCCATTTGGTTAGCTTTTTTGAATTTATTTCCCATTCCATCATTGGATGGAGGTTACATATTATTTATTTTGATAGAAATGATCACAAGAAAGAAAGTTCATGAAGAGATTCTTGAACGTTGTACTATTTTTGGATTTGTAATAATTAGTTTAATTATGATTTTTATTATTATTTGGGATATTTTCAAAGTATTTATTTCTTGATATCATCAAATAAAAAAATATTATCGGGAGTGATCCCTATATCTAGGGATAGATCGTTTTCATGAATATCTACAATCTTTTTTATAGGAGTAAAAAAACTCAAACCTATTTTAATAACATTTTTTTTACAGAAAGGAATAAATCTGTCATAAAAACCTTTTCCATAACCAATACGATAACCTCTTAAATCAAATATTAATAATGGGATAAACATTACTTCAATAAAATAAGGTGAAACTACATATTTATGTGTAGAAATCGGTTCAAAAATTCCATATTTGTTTTTTTTTAATAAAGTTTTTTTATCAAATAAACAATTATCTATAGAAATTATATGAAAATTAGAATAAGGAATAGTTACATATTTCCCTATTTTTAATAAAAAATTGACAATAATAAATGTATCCACTTCTTTATATTCACGTATAGGTAAAAAAATATGATAATATTTTTTTTCCCAGATAAAAGATATTTTTTTCAGATGAAAAAAAATTTCATAACTCTTCTCAAAGACTTCTTTCTGAGACAGAGTTTTTCTGTAAAAAAAATATTTTTTACGCAATTTTTTTTTATTCATTATTGTCAAATTCGATAGTTTTTTAGAATCACGTGATCCATAAAATTTTCTAATATTTTTGTTATTTTTTTAGGTTTTTCTATGTGTCCCATATGACCTGTAGGAATTTCAATGAAATTAGTTTTATTTCCATTTTTAGCTTCTTCACGAATTTTTTTTGGATCAAGAATTAAATCGTATAAACCAATTATATGTAACTTTGGAAAAGTAGTTTCTTTTAGTAAAAATCTTCTATCTTTACGAATTTTCATTCCTTTTAAAAAAGAAATAACACTATTCACAGAAGTGGATAAAGCTATTTTTTTGACAAAAAAAATTTTTTCTTGCAAAAAAGATAATTCTTTAATATTAAATAATTTATTTACACTTGTATCGACAAGCATGGGATAATTATTAATAGATAGACGTATAGATTGCATACGAATTTTCTTTTTATCATCAGAATCTGATTCTGCTGTAGAATGAAGCAAACACAATCCAAAAAAAATATCTGGATATTTTTCTGCCAAAGCTAAGGCAATATAACCTCCCATAGAATGACCAACAAAAACTGCTTTTTGGATGTTCTCTTTTTCTACAATTTTTTTCACAATTTCTGCAGCTCTTTCCATAGTAAAAATGGTATCATGATTTAATGTAGAAAAACTTTTTCCATGACCTGGGAAATCAATTGAAAGAACTTTATATTTATTAGAAATGTCGGAATATATATAATTCCATATTTCTAAACTTTCCATAAATCCATGTAATAGTACAATTGGGACTCCTTTCCCTTCTATCTTAAAATTTGTTTTTTTGTAGTAAATATTATCTATGCTCATATGATAATAACTATGAAAGTTAAATACTTTTATAAATTATAAATTTTTTATAGATATAATAAATTGTGAAAAAACAATTGTTTGATTCAAAATACGTTTTTATTTTTCAAAAATGAAATGAATCATGTTGTTAACAATAAATATTGGAAATTCCAGTATTCGTTTTGGACTATTTAATAATAATTATAATTTAAAATGTAATTGTTCGTGGATTATTAATAGTAATCCACATAGATCATTAGATGAATATATTTTATTATTTAGGAATATATATCAACAGTATGGGATTTTCTCTAAATTAATACAAAATATTGTAATAGGATCAGTAGTTCCTCCACTTACAAATATTGTAGAACAATCTTTATATGAAATACATAAAATAAAACCTCTAATAGTAGATAGATATTCATCTTCTCCTATAAAACATTCTTCTCACCAATTAGGAACAGATTTATATGCCAACGCTATAGCTGCATATACATTATATAATAATAAGAATACTACTTTAGTAGTAGATTTTGGAACTGCATTAAGTTTGACTTGTATTGATAAATATGGAATCCTTCAAGGTGTTATTATTGCTCCAGGAGTAAATAGTTCTTTAACAGCATTAATTGGAAACACTGCTCAATTATCACAGATAGAATTAAAAAAACCTCCTAGCGTATTAGGACAGTATACAGAGACATGTATTCAAAGTGGAATTATTTATGGGTACTTAAGTATGGTTGAAGGATTAATTAATAGAGTCAATAAAGAGTTGAGAATAAATTGTTTTGTGATTGCAACTGGAGGTCTTTCCCATATATATACCCCTTTAACAAAAAAAATTCATCTTAAAGATAAATTACATACAATAAAAGGTTTAAAAATTTTATTCCATTGGAATCATTAATAAAATTATATATCAATAGATTTTTTTATTTTTTCGGACAAAACTTGAAATTTTTTTGCAGATAAAATCATTCTTCTTTTAGAAAAATTACCATCGCTTTCTTGATCCATAGGTATGAGATGAACGTGTACATGAGGAATTTCAAATCCCATAACAAATATACCTACACGATTGCAAGGAATAATTTTTTCTATCCCAACAGCTACTTTTCTCGTGAAAGACATAATAGAGATAAATTCTTTTTCGGGAAGAGAAAAGATTTTATCTCTATTGCTTTTTTTGGTGATTACTAAAGTATGTCCTATTTTGATAGGATAAATATCTAAAAAAGCCAAGTGATCGGAATTTTCTGCTACTTTGTAAGCAGAAATTTCGTTATTAATTATTTTATGAAAAATATTATCATTCACTAAATGCTATTTCTAAAATTTCATAATCAAGTATCATTTTATTAGGCAATTTAATATGAGCAATTTGTCCTACTTGTTTCCCAAGTAATCCTGTGGATATAGGAGTATTTATGGATATTTTCCCTGATTTTAAATCAGCTTCTCCTTCTGGAACTAAAGTGTATATTTGTTCACCTCCATAAGTTAAATTCTTCACTTTTACTGTAGAAAGAATAGAGACTCTGGTCCTATTTATTTGTGACCCGTCTATAATACGTGCATTGGATAGTTTTTTTTTTAACTTAGCTATATTCATTTCTAAGAATCCTTGTGCTTCTTTTATTGCATCATATTCTGCATTTTCTGAAATATCCCCTTTATCTCTTGCTTCTGCGATTTGCATAGATATTTTTGGACGTTCTATATTTTCTAATCGTTCTATTTCTTTTTGCAATTTTTTTAATCCTTCTTTAGTTATATATTCAAATTTTGCCATAATTTTTCATTATTATTTTTTCCGGATCTTTTTCATTTATCTGTTTATTATATAAAACATAAAGTTATGTGATTTTATGAACAAAAAATACAACATTTTATTTTATTATAATGACATTGATTTTGATTGTTTTATATTCAGATTTTTATGTTCTAAAATTACGAATTTTTGTGTTTTTGTTTCATTTTTTTTCTTCTTTTTTCATTGTTTTCATCAAAAATTATTGTCCAAAAATCTATCAAATTTTATTATCATACTATGTATGATTGGAGAATATAAAAAACGTTTTTTATTCCATTCTTAAAATATTCGCACCCAAAATGCGTAGTCTTTTATCTATATTTTCATATCCTCTATCTATTTGTTCTATGTTTTTAATTAGACTAGTTCCTTTAGCAGAAAGAGCCGCTATCAAAAGAGATATTCCTGCTCTTATATCTGGAGAATTTAGTATGGATCCTCGTAAATGAGATTTATGATTTAATCCAATAACAGTTGCTCTATGAGGATCACATAGTATGATTTGTGCTCCCATTTCAATAAGTTTATCCACAAAAAATAATCTACTTTCGAACATTTTTTGATGAATTAAAACACTTCCTTTAGCTTGAGTAGCGACCACAGTCAAAATACTTAATAGATCGGGAGTCAAACCTGGCCATGGAGAATCAGATATTGTTAATATCGCATTATTTAATAATTTTTTAATTCGATAAGATTTTTGTGATGGTATATAAATATCATCTTTTTTTTTTTCTAATTTGATTCCCATTTTTTGGAATGTTTTTGGAATGATCCCTAAATTTTTCCAACTCACATTTTTAATTCGTATTTCAGAACAAGTAATAGCAGCTAAACCTATCCAACTCCCTATTTCTACCATATCCGGTAATATGGTGTGTGTACAATATCCTCCTAATTCTTTCACTCCGATGATATTAATCAAATTAGATCCTATTCCTCTTATTTTAGCTCCCATTTTATTTAACAATTTGCATAATTGTTGAATATAGGGTTCACAAGCAGCATTATAAATAGTAGTTTCCCCTTTAGCTAAAGTTGCAGCCATTATAATATTAGCTGTTCCAGTCACAGAAGCTTCTTCCATTAAAATATAACTTCCGTTCAAAATTTTATTATTTGTATGCAAATTAAAGTATTTGTATTCATTATGATAAAATATATGACTTCCTAATGATTTTAATCCTGTTAAATGAGGATCCAAACGTCTTCTTCCTATCCTATCTCCTCCAGGAATAGGAATACAAACCTTACCGAATCTAGCAAGTAAAGGGCCTGCTATCATAATTGAACCTCTAATTGATTTTCCATATTCACGAAATTTTTTTGTGTTTAAATATTCAATATTTATGTTTTTAGCTTGAAAAGTGTAATCTCCAATATCATTTTTCTTTATTAAAACTCCTAAATCTTTAAGAATTAGCATTAAACACTTTACATCCCCTATTTCTGGAATATTTTTGATTCTTAATTTCTCTTGAGTTAATAATACGGCACATAAAACCTGTAAAGACTCATTCTTAGCTCCTTGTGGTTTTATTTCTCCTTTTAAAGGAAACCCTCCTTTAATTTTAAAAGTTCCCATTATTATACAACTTTTTCTTTTTGTTTTTTTAATGATTTTTTTCTTTTAGACTTAAAAATATGAGAACATTGTAGCAATGGATCTGTATTCATTAAACATATCTTTCCTTTAGAAAGTTCTTTTAAATCTTTAAATATTATATCGTCTTCTACTATATTTTTATTCCATCTCAAATAATTTTTCTTCATTGTATTAGCTATTGCATAAAACAATCCTTCTTTTTTTTGCCCATTTTTACAATGTATTGCTACATGGATCATGTTTCTAATTATTTTTCCATAATATCTAAAATCAGTTAAATATTCAGGATACACTACTCTTTTATAAGATAAAATTTTTATTTTTTCTGGACTTGGTTTAGGGAAAGGAGGATCTATATCTAGCTGATAATTAGACATTATAAATAATTGATTCCACAATTTATGTTGAAAATAAGGAATTGATTTGTTGAGCCTAGGATGAGTAGAATCTGTCATTAATTTTATAATACTCCATGCACAAAGATTTCTTTTTTTTCTATTTTTTATTTGGATTGCATAGTCTATCATTTTATGAATGTTTCTACCATATTCTGGTATCACCAATTTGAAACGACTAGTGTTATATTCCATATTATTTATATTTAAAGATCTAATAAGATTTAGTGTTGTCATTATTATAATATGATGTTTTATCTAAAGTCCAAAGAATTTTTTTTTGGAAAAAAGCTTGTCTTACTTGACAAGAATGATTAAAACAAAATATGCAATGATTATTGGAACAAGCTTCTACATGAACAGACAATTCTACTTTAGATCCGAATTCATTTTTAGTTAATTGAGTCAATTTATTCACTTCTTGATTCGCCTCTTTTATATTAAAAAACCATGGAACAGTTAGATGACAATCAACATGCAAAGCACTACCGTATTTAATAACTTTTAAATGATGAAGATCTATCCAATTAACATCCCTTTTTTCATTGAGATAGGAAGACAACTTTTTTAAAAGTTTTTTATCGGATTCATCCATAATTCCAGCTGTAGCATTTCTTAATAATTTTAATCCCGTATACAAAATTACGGATGAAAAAATAATAGAAATAATAGGGTCTATCCATATCCATTTAGTGATATTTAATAAAATTAGTCCTATAACAATCCCAAAAGTAGAGTAAGTATCGATTTGAAGATGTTTTCCGCTGGCTACCAATGTTAAAGCTCCATTTTTATGTCCTATTTTACATGCCAAAAATCCTAAAAAATAGTTAATAATAGCTGTAAAAGACATTAAAATCACTCCATAATTTAATCTAGATAAAAAAACTCCATGCATATTATGTTTAACACGTATAAAAGTGTTTATAAAAATTGTTATCCCTACAATAAAAATTAATACACCTTCTATTGCAGTTGATATAAATTCTATTTTTCCATGACCATATGGATGATTTTGATCTTTAGGTAAAGAAGATATATAAAGACTACATAATCCAATAAATCCACTAATTATATTGATCAAGCTTTCCATTGCGTCACTAAATATGGAAAGTGAAGAAGTCATATACCAACTAATTAATTTTATCAAAAAGAAAACAATAGCTACAAAACAAATTATTTTCTGCAAATTAAGATTCAGCTTAATTTTTTTTGAATCATCCATAATCTATCAATATCATTTTATGAATAAACAATCAATTTATCTAATGCTAATTTGAGTAGTATTCTTTTTTCTCCTGTTTTTTTAAATTTAATTAGAGCTATTTTTTTTCCATTTTGTAAATCTAAAATTAGACCAATTCCAAAATTTTTGTGAAAAACTTTTACTCCTATTTTGAAATCTTTTTCTTCAGAACATTTTTGATTCAATAGAGTATTTTTTTCTTCTTTTTCTGAAGATATAGAATTCTGATTTTCTATATCAAGAAAATTTTTATCCAGTTCATTAATAAAACGACTAGGAATATTCTTTTTTCTTTCTCCCCATAAAAATCTAGATTTTGCATAAGTAAGAACAGCTTTTTTTTGAGCTCTAGTTAAAGCTACATAGAATAAACGACGTTCTTCTTCTATTTTTTTT
This sequence comes from Blattabacterium cuenoti, assembly GCF_014252075.1. Taxonomy (NCBI): domain Bacteria; kingdom Pseudomonadati; phylum Bacteroidota; class Flavobacteriia; order Flavobacteriales; family Blattabacteriaceae; genus Blattabacterium; species Blattabacterium cuenoti. Next base: position 510,920 of record NZ_CP059209.1, on the reverse strand, counting down.
TTGTCTAAAAAACTGGATTTTGAAGGAAATAGATTTTCTTCTAATCCTGCAATAAAAACAATAGAAAATTCTAATCCTTTAGATAAATGAACCGTCATTAATGAAACCTTATTTCCTTCATTTTCATCATGATTTATGTCTTCATCAATTTCCAAATAAAAATATTGTAAAAATCCATATATGCTGATATTTCCATTATTTTTTAATTTTTTCTGTTCCTTTACGTAAAAAAATATATTGTTAAGTATATATTGGAAATCTTGACTCTTGTAATTTTTCGGATCTTCTACTAATAAGAAATCCACAATCTCTTTTGCTATTGTATATGCATCTTTTTTATTTATCTTTAGATGTAATTTTTCTATTATAAGAATTAGATTTTTAAGTTTATCTTTTGTTTTTTTGTTTATATCCAATAAATATTGATAGTTCTCTATATTCTTTATTATTTTGTAAACTGTTATTTTTATCTTTTTAGATAAATCTAATATAGTTTTTATAGTTTTTTTATTTACCTTTTTAAGAATTCGTAATAAAGATTCTTCATCATTTGAATTAGTAATAATCCTCAAATAAGCCAATAAATCTCTGATTTCTTTTCGTTTTTCAAATGAAATGGAACCATAAATCTTATAAGGTATATTTTTTTCTTTCAGTGCATATTCTATAATATTTGATTGAACATTTGCTCTATAAAGAACAACGAAGTTTTTATAATGATATTTTGTTTTTTCTTTGATTGAAAGAATAGAAGAAGCAATATATTGTGCTTCTTCTTTTTCGGAAAAAGCACAATATATTTTTACTTTTTCTCCTTTTTCATTGTTTGTCCATATTTTTTTTAAAATTTGATTTTTGTTAAAAGAAATAATATTATTAGAAGCTTGAACTATGTGATGGGTAGAACGATAATTTTGCTCTAAACGAAAAATCTTAGCATTTTTATAATCAAGATGAAAATTTAAAATATTCAAAATATTTGCACCACGAAAAGCATAAATACTTTGAGCATCATCTCCTACTACAAAAAGGTTTTGATGTTGAGAAGCTAAACTTTTTATGATTGTATTTTGAGAAAAATTAGTGTCTTGATATTCATCAATTAATATGTATTTAAATTTATCTTGGTATTTTTTTAGGACATTTGGAAAATGAGAGAACAAACGATTAGTGTGTAACAAAATGTCGTCAAAATCTAATGCTTCTGCTTGTAAACAACGTTCTGTGTAACATTTGTATATTTTTGCTAAACATTCTGATTCTCTATTATTTTTTTTCTTGATGTATAAGTTGTTTTTGTATTCAGATATTATTCTTCTTATTTCTTTAGGAGTCAAAGAGATGTCAAAATTAATATCCTCTAATATTTTTTTTATCACATTTTCTGAATCTCTCTGATCATAAATAGTGTAATTTGGTTTGTATCCTAACCAATGAGATTCTTTTCTCAAAAGAATAGAAAATATGGAATGAAAAGTTCCCAATGTGATTTGATCCATATTTTTTGGATCTATCAGATTAGAAATTCTATCCTTCATTTCTTTAGCAGCTTTTTTAGTAAAAGTTAAAGCCAATATATTAGAAGGACTAATTCCTATATTTTGAATCATATGAACAATACGATATGTAATTACACGAGTTTTTCCAGACCCAGCCCCAGCAATAACGAGAATAGGGCCACTTATGGTTTCTATAATTTTCCGTTGAAAACTATTTAGACACATAAAAAAAACTTATTATTTTTTGTCTTTTCCATTCATTTTATAATATTTATAAAAAATATTTTTTGTCTTTTTTAAGAAATCAGGATTTTTGTGAAAAAAATTTTTAGCAATTGGAAAAACATCTTTTATCAATTTATAATCTTTTATAAGATTTACAATACGAAAATAATTTTTTCCGCTTTGTTGAGTTCCTATTAAATCTCCTCCTCCACGCAATTTCAGATCTTCTTTTGCTATTTCTAAACCTTCATTTGTTTCACACATTTTTTTGATTCTAAAAAAACCTTCTATACTTATTTCTTGATCAGTAATAAGAAGACAATAACTTTTATGGATTCCTCTTCCTACTCTTCCTCTTAATTGATGTAATTGAGATAGTCCAAAAAAATTTGCATTTTCTATTAAAATAACTGACGCATTGGGGGCATCTACTCCGACTTCTATAACTGTAGTAGCTATCATAATTTTAGTTTCTCCACGTAAAAATCGGCTCATTTGTATATTTTTCTCTTGAAAATTCATTTCTCCATGCAGAATTCCAATTCTGTTTCCTAATTTTTTAAATTTTTCTTTAATTTCTTGATATCCTTTCATTAAATTCATATTCTTATTTTTTAAAGAAGTATTTATAGTGGGATATATAATATATACTTGTCTCCCTTTTGAAATTTGATCTTTTACTATTTCAAAAGCTTTATCTCTGTCTTTTCTCAAAAAATGGATGGTTTTAACAGGTTTTCTTCCTAAAGGTAATTCTTTGATTATTGAAATGTTTAAATCATGATAAATAATTTTTGCTAGGGTTCTAGGAATAGGTGTAGCAGTCATAATCAGAATATGAGGAAGATTATCTTCTTTTTTCCAAATTTTAGCTCTTTGTTCCACTCCGAAACGTTGTTCTTCATCTATAATTGCTAATCCCAAATTTTTAAATTGAACTTTTTCTTGAATCAAAGCATGAGTCCCTATTAAAATGGAAATTTTTCCTGTGAAAATCTCATGATAAAGACATTTTCGTATAGAATCAGAAGTAGAACTTGTTAACAAAGCTATTTTAATTCCAATTTTTGAAAACATTTTTTTTATAGAAAAATAATGTTGTATAGCTAAGACTTCAGTAGGAGCCATTAAACAAGATTGAAATCCGTTGTCTAAAGCAATTAGCATTGATAATATAGCTATTATAGTTTTTCCACATCCTACCTCTCCTTGTAACAATCTATTCATTTGAATAGGTTTTTTCAAATCATTCCATATTTCCTTAAGTACTTTTTTTTGTTCTTCTGTTAGAGAAAAAGGCAAAAAATGTTTGTAAAAATTATGAAAATTTTTTCCTAATTTTGAAAAAGGACGACTGTATGCTGTTTTTCTTTTCGATAAAAAGAATAATTTCAACAAAAATAATTCTTCAAATTTTAAGGAATATTGTGCTTTGAATAAGCTATCTAAAGATTCAGGAAAGTGAATTTGAATCAAAGCCTTTTTTCTTGACATTAATTTTTTTTCAAGAAACTCTTGGAAAAAAAATTCATCTATGTCATTTTTTGATTCTTCTATCAGATTTTTTAATAAATTGATCATGAAAGAATTACTAATTCCTTTTTTTTTCAAATTACTGGGAATAGAATAGACTGGATATATGGAATAATTTTTTTCTGAATATTGGATATTAGGATGAATGATCTGAATTTTTTCTTGAAAACATTTTATTTTACCGGAAACTATTATTGTAATGTTTTTTTTTACATTTTTTAATAAATTGATTTTTTTAAACCATACTAATTCGATTCCCCCTGTTTGATCTTCTAAACGGGCTCTCCATATTTTCCCTTTTTTATTTTTATAATTTATTTCTTCTATATTTGTTATTTTTCCTAATATTTGTACATAATTATTATTATTATTTTTTGATAATTCTGATATGTTTTTTAATGAAGGTAGATGTATATATCCTTTTGGATAAAAAAATAATAAATCTTCGTATGTGTGAAGTTTTAATTCATTATTAAATAAATGAGCCTTTTTTAAATTTAATCCTTTTAAATGTTCTATAGATTTTTGAAAAATATTGCAGGACATATTTTAAAATAGATTATGATCCGTTCTATTTTTAAAAAATACTTAATTTTGTTGATTTAAAAGGACATTTAGCTCAGTTGGTTTAGAGCGCTACTTTGACAGAGTAGAGGTCGTCGGTTCGAATCCGATAATGTCCACAAAAATTATTATTTCAATTAATTAGTTATTTATTTTTTATGGTTTTAATTACTACAGTTAGAGAAGGAGAGTCTATTGATAAAGCTTTAAAGAAGTGTAAAAAAAAATTTGATAAAACTCGCATATTAAAAGAGTTTAGAGAGAAACAACAATATATAAAACCTTCTGAAGGAAGAAGAAATGAAATATTGAGAGCAATATATAGAGAACGTATGAAACTCAAAAAAGAAGAATAAGTTTTTTCTTCTTATAAAATATTGATTTTCTATATGAAAAAAATAAGAAATTGTAAATTTATTTTTGGATTAATTGGAAGAGGGATCAATTATTCTTTTTCGAGAAAGTTTTTTTTAGAAAAATTTGAAAAAGAATCCATTTTTCATGCAGATTACAAAATTTTTGATATTCCAAAAATAGAGAATGTTTCACGAATATTTCAGAATCCTTGTCTGAAAGGATGTAACGTGACTATTCCTTATAAAACAAGCATTATTCCTTTTTTAAACAAAATAGTTGCAGAAGCAGAATCTATACATTCTGTGAATGTTGTAAAAATTGATAAAAATGGACATAGAATTGGATATAACACAGATTTTTTAGGTTTTGAGTCATCCTTTAAAAAGGATCTCAATAGGTTATCTCATAAAAATAACTTAAAAGCATTAATTTTAGGAACTGGAGGAGTATCCAAAACTATTTCTTTTGTTTTAAACAAATTACGAATTTCATATCAATATGTTTCTAGAACCAGAAAAAAGGGCTTCATCGTTTATGAAGACATAAATGAAGATTTGTTAAAAAAATATAAAATAATTATCAATTGCACACCTTTAGGAACATTTCCTAATATCAATTCATGTCCTTCTTTACCTTATCAATATATTTCTTCAGAACATTATTTTTATGATTTAGTTTATAATCCAAATAAAACTTTATTCTTAAAAAAAGCCGAAAAAAAAGGAGCTTTAATTAAAAATGGATTGGAAATGTTGTATCTTCAAGCGGAAGAATCTTGGAAAATATGGAATTCACTAATTGATGAATGAATGATAAAGAAATTTTTATGAAAAGAGCTATTCAATTAGCTAAAAATGGATTAGGTGTGACCTCTCCTAATCCTATGGTTGGTTGTGTTATAGAAAGAAATGGATTCATCATCTCAGAGGGGTGGCATTATAAAAAGGGAATGAATCATGCAGAAGTTAATGCAATCAATAGAATAAAAAATAAATACTTATTTTTGGATTCAACTCTTTATGTTACATTAGAACCGTGTGTTCATTTTGGGGAAACACCTCCTTGTGTTGATTTAATAATTAAAAATAATATACCAAGAGTAGTGATTGGAATACAAGACCCATGTAATAAAGTTAGAGGAACTGGAATCCAGAAGCTTAAAGAATTTGGAATAGAAGTCATAGAAGACATTTTAAAAGATCAATGTCGTATTTTAAATAAACGATTTTTTACTTTTCATGAAAAAAATCGTCCTTATATTATCTTAAAATGGGCTCAAAGCCATGACGGTTTTATAGATTCTAAAAATAAAAAAAATGATTGGATTAGTGGAATATATGCTAGACAATTGAATCATAAATGGAGATCTGAAGAAGATAGTATTTTAGTAGGGAAAAATACTGTATTAAATGATAATCCAAAATTAAATGTTAGAGAATGGTTTGGATCCAATCCTATTAGAATTTTTCTTGATAAAGAACTAAATATATCTACTTCTTATTTTATTTTAGACGATTCACAAAAAACTATTGTTTTTACAGAAAAAAAAAAAGAGAATAAAAAAAATACAGAATATGTTCAAATCTCTTTTGACAAAAGAATAATCAATCATATATTAGATTTTTTGTATAAAAAAAATATATTATCCTTAATAGTGGAAGGAGGAAAAAAAACCTTGGAAAGTTTTATAAAAGAAAATATTTGGGATGAATGTAGAATTTTCATATGTGATGTTACATTGAAAAATGGAATCAGAGCACCTAGAATAGGTGGAAAAATATTAAAAAAAATGGATATTGGAAAGGATCAACTTTTTATCAAAATTTCTTATTAAAGAATTAAAAAGATCAATTCAAAAATTGAATTGTATCAATTCCGTCTGCATAATCTTCTAATTCTGGATATTGTGTTTTTCCAAAATAAACTTCTTTTTTTAAAAAATTTTTAGATACTATACATTGTATATATTGATCATTTTTTATAATAATTTCTCTCAATTGATTTAAATCATCATAAAATTCATAATAAACTACAGATATTGGACTATGAAAATCATTTTCTTCTTTGAAAATAAGAAAGTGATTTTTTTGAATAGATATTTTGTTCATGGTATAAATAGAAAGACAATATTTATAATTGTCTATATATTTGTAATTGTTTGTGACATATTCAGATACAAATGATTTTTCTAAAATCAATTGAATATCATAATTATAAGGAACAAATATTTTTCCTACATTTCTACATCCTCTTCCAGAATAAGTAAGGATATCTTTGTTTAAAGCAATTAATTCTTTTTCTTTTTCATTTCCTTTTAATACAGCAATGGATGTTTTTCTTTTTCTAAGTAGTAGAGGATGTTTTCTAAAATAATACTCAAAATAACGAGCGGTATTGTTGTTTCCACTGGCTATTACATAATCGAATTTTTCATGAAAAATATTATTGGTAAATTTTATTTTATGTTTTAAAATAGGTTTTTTATGTGTTATTATTTTGCATAAAAAAGGAAGTAGTAAATTGTCTTCTTTAGATAATTTAATTATGATATTATGTCCTGATAAAAGAACACATATAAAGTCATGAAATCCTACTATTGGAATGTTTCCAGGCATAATGACAAGAACTTTTTTTGATTCTTTTTTTTTATTATTATTCAAAGAGTATTTTTTTATCAAAAATTCTAATTTTTCTTTTTTAAGAATTTTTCCCCATTGATCTATGGCTATTAATAAATCTTCTTCTCTAAACCAACTATTTACAATAGTTATTTTTTGAATAATTTTTTGTAAGTCAGAAAATAACTTTTTAGAACGTAGAGCAATATATTTTTTATGTGCATAAAATTTCTTAAATTTTCTTAAGAAAGAACCTAATTCATCAAAAGTTTTAATCATTATTTTTTAATTTAATTTTAAAGTATAATCCAATGTCCATAAAAATTACAGAAGAATGCATTAATTGTGGGGCTTGTGAATCTGAATGTCCTAATAATGCAATTTATGAAGGGGGAAAAAAATGGAGAATGTCAGATGGAACTTCCTTAAAAAAAAAGGAAACTTTTCTATCTATGGATCAAGAACCGAAAGAAAAGGATATATACTTTATTGTTTCAGAAAAATGTACAGAATGTGTTGGTTTTTATGATCAACCACAATGTATTGTGATTTGCCCAGTACATTGCTGCGTCCCAGATAAAAATAAGATGGAAACTAAAGAAAAACTTATTGAAAAAAAGAATTTTTTGCATGGAATCAATTAAAATATTTATGCATAACATAAATAGATAACGATTAAATAAAAATATAAAAAAACTATGAATTATGATTGGAGGTTTTTTCTAAAAAAAGAATGGGGAAAACCTTATTTTAGAAGATTAATGAAATCCATTCATATAGAATACAATAAATTTATTTGTTTCCCAAAAAAAGACAACATATTTTCTTCTTTAAAATACTGTCATTTTCAAGAATTAAAAGTAGTAATTTTAGGACAAGATCCTTATTACAAAGAAAATCAAGCTGATGGGCTTTGTTTTTCTGTTCCAAATGGAATTCCTTTCCCTCCTTCATTAAGAAACATTTTTATAGAAATCAAGAGTTGTTTTGACTGTTCATTTCCTTCTAGTGGTTCTTTAATTCATTGGGCAAAACAAGGAGTTTTATTGCTTAATTCTATATTAACAGTTAGAAAAGGTTATCCTGGTTCTCATAAAAATATGGGATGGGAATTTTTCACAGATCAAATTATAAAAACTGTTTCTAATGAGAAAAAAAATATTGTTTTTCTTCTATGGGGGAAATATGCTCAAAAGAAAATATTTTTAATTAATTCTTTTCATAATCATTATATTTTAAAAACTTCACATCCGTCTCCTTTTTCTGCTCATCTTGGATTTTTGGGTTCTAAACATTTTTTGAAAACCAATGAGTTTTTGGAGAATAAAGGGGTCCCCCCCATTATTTGGAGATAACACATATCTCTACATATGGATAGAACGGTTTTCAAAATTTAGTAAAGCTGCTTCTTTAAAGGATTCACTAAAAGTAGGATGAGGATGGCAAATTCTATAGATATCCTCTGAAGAGGAACGGAATTCCATAGCAATGGATGCTTCCATTATCATATCTGCAGCATGATCTCCTATTATATGAACTCCTAGTATTTCATCTGTTTTTTTATGGGTAATCATTTTTAAAAAACCTTCTGTACAGCCACTTGTGTGAGCTCTTCCTAAGACTTTCATAGGAAAAGTCCCTACATTATATTCCATTTTTTCTTTTTTAATTTCATTTTCTGTACGTCCAACACTAGCTACTTCAGGATATGTATAAATTACTGATGGGATTAAATCATAATTTAGTTTATTTGGTTTTTGTCCAATAATGTGTTCTACTGCATATAAACCTTCTTCTTCAGCTTTGTGTGCCAACATTTTTCCTCCTATAACGTCTCCAATTGCATATATATTTTTTATATTACTTTGCAACGAATCATTCACTAGGATAAATCCTTTTTGATCTTGATGAATTCCTATATTTTCTAATCCTAGATTTTTCGTATATGGGGTTCTCCCAATTGATAATAAACAATAATCTCCTGTAAATTTCATTTCTTTTTCATTCTTAGACTTCACAAAAACTGATATTTCTTTTTTGTTCTTTTCCACAAGAATATTGGTAATGGATAAAGATGTTTCTATTTGGATAGAAGATTTTTCTAGAATTTTCCTAATTTCTTGACTTAATGAATCGTCCATATTTGATATGATTTTGTCCATAACTTCTATAATAGTTATTTGACTTCCTAGTCGATTGAAAATAGAACCTAATTCCAATCCAATGATCCCTCCTCCAATGATTATTAATTTATTGGGAACTTCATTCAAAGAAAGAGCTTCTGTAGAAGAAATGATTTGATTTCCAAAATTTAAATTTGGAAAACATGAAGGAATAGAACCTGTAGATATTATACAATATTTAAATTTTATTTCTTGTTTTTCTTTTAATGATTTGATTTCCTTTACAGAAAGTGAATTCACTGTCTTAAATGAACCGATTCCTTGATACAAAATAATTTTGTTTTTTTTCATTAAAAATTTAATTCCTCTATTAATATTTTTGACGATATCATTTTTTCTATTCATCATTTTTTTGAAATCAAAAAATAATTTTTCAAAAAAAATTCCGTGTGAAGAATAATGATTTTTAGCTAAAAAAAAATATTTAGAAGAATCTAAAAGAGATTTAGAAGGAATGCATCCTACATTCAAACATGTTCCACCTAATTCTTGGTATTTTTCTACAATTGCAGTACGAAGCCCTAATTGACTAGCTCTAATAGCGGAAATGTAACCCCCTGGACCAGATCCAATAACAACGAGATCATATACATTATTCATTATAAAATATTTTATATTATATTCAAATTTACATACATAATTACATATCTAACACATATGCAAAAACAAGTGGAGCAACTATGGTTGCGTCTGATTCTATAATAAATTTTGGAGTATCCTTATCAAGTTTTCCCCAAGTTATTTTTTCATTTGGAATAGCACCTGAATAAGACCCATAACTCGTAGTAGAATCTGAAATTTGACAAAAATAAGCCCAAAAAGGAGTAGGATAAAATCCTATGTCTTGAGAGAGCATAGGGACTACACAAATAGGAAAATCTCCAGATATTCCTCCTCCAATCTGAAAAAAACCTATTTTATGTTTCATAGATTCTTTCTGGTACCATTTAGCTAAATACATCATATATTCTATTCCATTTTTGACAAGAAAAGTTTGAAATTGTTTTTTCATACAATATGAAGCAAAAATATTTCCTATGGTGCTATCTTCCCAACCTGGAACTATCATGGGGATATTTTTTTTTGCAGCAGCTAATACCCAACTATTTTCCGGATTTATGTTGTAATAAGGTTCTAAAAAATTTTCTAATAACAATTGATAAATATATTCATGAGGAAAATAACGTTTTGATTTTTCTTGAGCTTTTTTCCATACTTGGAAAATATACCTTTGTAATTTTTTAAAAGCTTGTTCTTCTGGAATGCAGGTATCTGTAACTCTATAATACCCTTTTTTTAAAAAATCTTTTTCATTATCCGGGGTTAAATCTCTGTAATTAGGTATTTTTTTATAATGAGAATGAGCTATCAAGTTTAATATATCTTCTTCTAAATTAGCACCTGTACAAGAAATAATGTGAACTTTATCTTTTCGAATCATTTCAGCTAATATCTTACCTAATTCTGCAGTACTCATTGCCCCCGCTAGTGTAATCATCATTTTTCCATTATTTTTAATATGATATTTATATGCCTTAGCAGCTTCTGATAAAGTTAAAGCGTTAAAATGAAGAAAGTATTTTTCAATAAAAGAAGTAATAGAAGATTCTTTCATAATTTTTATTTTTTATCTAGCTATTTGCACGGCTCTTGTTTCTCTAATCACTGTTACTTTTATTTGACCAGGATAAGTCATCTCATTCTTTATTTTTTCTGTTATATCACAAGATAACTGAAAAGCTTTTTTATCATCAATTTTATTGCTCTCTACTAAAACACGTAATTCTCTTCCTGCTTGTATAGCAAAGGCTTTATTAACTCCATCAAAACTAAAGGCTATATTTTCCAAGTTTTTTAGTCTTTTTGAATAGGATTCGAAAGTATTCCTTCTTACTCCAGGACGAGCTCCACTAATGGAATCTGAAACTTGTACTATAGGAGATATTAGAACTTTCATCTCTATTTCATCATGATGTGATCCTATAGCATTACAAACTTCCATATTTTCTCCATATTTCTCTGCCCATTGCATTCCTAAAATAGCATGAGGAAGTTCTGATTCGCTTTCAGGAACTTTTCCTATATCATGTAATAGACCTGCACGTTTCGCTAACTTTGCATTCAACCCCAATTCAGAAGCTAATATTCCTGACAAATGTGCTACTTCTCTAGAATGTTGTAACAGGTTCTGACCATAAGAAGATCGATATTTCATTCTTCCTATCATTCTTATTAATTCTGGATGAATCCCATGAATTCCTAAATCTATTATATTCTTTTTTCCTATTTCTACTATTTCTTCTTCAATTTGTTTTTCCGTTTTTGCTACTATCTCTTCTATCCTTGCAGGATGGATTCGTCCATCAATCACTAATTTGTGAAGAGCTAATCTAGCTACTTCTCTACGAATAGGATTGAAGCAAGATAAAAGAATAGCTTCTGGAGTGTCATCTACAATAATTTCTACTCCTGTTGCTTTTTCTAAAGCTCTTATATTTCTTCCTTCTCTACCAATGATACGACCTTTAACATCATCTGATCCTATATTAAAAACAGATACAGCGTTTTCTACGGCTTGTTCTGTTCCAATTCTTTGAATAGCTTGAATCACAATTTTTGTAGCTTCTATTTTTGCAGTTAACTGTGATTCTTCTATAATATTTTGAATGTGAGATTGTGCTTTGATTTTTGCTTCACTTTTAAGAATTTCAATCAATTCGTTTTTAGCTTCTTCAGAAGAATAGTTAGATATTTTTTCAAGCAATTCTATTTGCTTTATGTGCATATTTTTAAATTCTTCTTGTTTATTTTTCAGAAACTTAGACTTTTTTTCATAATCATGGATTTGTGTTTCTAAACGATTGTTTCTTTTAAAGTAAATTTCTATTTCTCTAGACAATCTATTTTCTTTTTCTTTTGTTTTATTTTCTATGTCTATTATTTTTCTCTCTCTAAGATGAACATCTTTTTCATGTTTTGATTTAAGTTCTATAAATTTTTCTTTTGCTTGAAGCATTTTCTTTTTTTTTATGGATTCACCTTCTTTTTCCGCATTTTTTATGATTTTTTTAGATTGAAAATTAGCTTTATCTAATAATTGAATATATTTTCTTAATATGGTTTTTTTTCCAAAAAAATAAGATATAATAATTCCAATCACAAACCCCATGAAAACCGAAAATCCAACATTTATTTTCATATTTACTCAATTTAAATAAAAATAAAATAGACATTTTAATAACATTTTTAAAACAAAAAATACTTAATAGAAACTATAAAATTTCTTTTTCAAAAATACTTTAACTGAATCAAGGATTACTATGATAAATATACGAAATTAAAGATGAGTTTTTTTTAAACACATTTTTAACAAACGGAATTTGAATACATTATATATTTGTATGTAAAAATGAAATTTTTTAATGAAAAGAGCATATTTAGATAATGCGGCTACAACTCCTGTCAGGAATGAAGTCATAAAAGTCATGGTAAATGCATTAAAGTATTCATTCGGAAATCCTTCTTCCGTACAACATAGTTATGGAAGAGAAGCTTTTTCTATAATAGAAGAATCTAGAATTCGTATAGCAAAGAACATTATGGCATCTCCTTCTGAAATTATTTTTACTTCTGGAGGAACTGAGGCAAATAATCTTGTATTAAGATCTTCTATATTATACTTAGGAGTAAAGCATATTTTGACTTCTCAATTAGAACATTTTTCTGTTTTAAAAACTGTTTTAGATTTATCTAACAAAGATAAAGTCTGTGTGAATTTCATTCAAATTCAAGAAAAAGGAGTTCTTAATTTAAATCATATGGAAGATCTTTTAAAAAGAAATTCTTCTAAAAAAACACTTGTAAGTTTAATGTATGCAAACAATGAAATTGGAAATTTGTTGGAGGTCGATAAAGTTATATTTTTATGTCAAAAATACAATGCTTATTTTCATTCAGATACGATTCAGATTATCGGGAATTTTCCTATTGATATGAAAAAATTATCTTTCGATTTTGCCACTGCAAGTGCCCATAAGTTCTATGGACCAAAAGGAGTAGGTTTTGTTTTTATTCGAAATCATATTATAAAAAAAATAAAACATTTTATTACTGGAGGGTTTCAGGAATATGGAATTCGTTCTGGAACAGAAAATACATATGGAATAGCAGGCCTTTCAAAAGCTTTGCAGTTATCTTCTTGTAATTTTTTACATCACACGAAGAAAATACAAGATTTAAAACTTTATTGTATTTCAGAATTGAAAAAAATTATCCCAAATATTATTTTCAACGGACTATCATTTTGTCCTGATCAAAGTATTCCTTCCATATTAAATTTTTTATATCCAACAAAAAAAAAAGATTATTTATTATATTTTCATTTGGATTTAATGGGGGTCTCCGTTTCTAACGGAAGTTCTTGTAATAATAACGTGAAGAAAATGTCTCATGTCATTCAATCGATCACAAATGAAAAATTACTAAATAAAATGATGCCTATTAGAATTTCTTTTGGAATTTTTAATGAAAAAAAAGATATAGATTTATTAATAGAAGCCCTACAAAAAATCAGAAAACAAAAAAATTTATCGTAAATTCAAATATCTTATTATATTTACTACCTAACGATGATCAAGTCAGTTCAGTCAGTGAATAAGGGTAATTTCTTTAGATCTTCTATTGGAAAAAAAGTGGTTATGGCAACTACAGGGATTTTTTTAATGATTTTCTTACTATTGCATTTGTGTGTCAATCTTTTTCTTTTTTCAGGAGAAGAATCTTTTAATGAAGCTGTTTCTTTTATGAGAAAAAATTTATTTGTTCGAATTATGGAATATGCTCTTGCTACAGGTTTTTTGATTCACATTTTATTTGGAGTAAAATTGCATTTTAAAAATAAGAGAGTAAAAGGAGAAGTAGATTATGCTATGAATACTCATTTAACTACTTCATTTAGCAGCCGGACAATGATATATACAGGAGTTTTGATCTTATGTTTTTTAATTTTACATCTCATAAACTTCATGATCCCCATGAAATATTCAAATCATCATTTAACTTCGGATTATAATATAGTTATTTCTTTATTTAAAAATCCTTTGTACACATTCATATATGTATTTTCCTTTTTTATTTTAGGAATTCATTTGAATCATGGATTTCAGTCTTCTTTCCAATCTTTAGGATTGTCCAATAAAAAGAGATTGATTTGGATACAGAAATTTGGTTCTTTTTATTTTTGGATCATTTGTTCTGGATTTTCTATTATCGCTATTTGGTTTTTTTTCAATGGTAATTAATACTTTTCTTGTTAATGACTAAAAATTATTTGAAGTTAAATTCAAAAGTTCCAGCACGTGGGACTATCAATCAAAAATGGGAAAATCACAAGTCAACTTTAAAATTAGTATCTCCTAATAACAGATCTAATATGGAAATTATTGTTGTAGGAACTGGATTAGCTGGAGGTTCTGCTTGTGCTTCATTATCTGAATTGGGTTATAAGGTTAAAGCTTTTTGTTATCAAGATTCTCCTAGAAGAGCACATTCTGTAGCAGCTCAAGGCGGAATCAATGCTTCTAAAAATTATAAAGGAGATAATGATTCTATTTATCAACTTTTTTATGATACAATTAAAGGAGGGGATTACAGATCTAGAGAGGCTAATGTTTATCGTTTATCGGAAATTTCTTCTAATATTATTGATCAATGTGTAGCTCAAGGGGTTCCATTTGCTCGTGATTATGCTGGATATTTAGAAACTAGATCTTTTGGTGGAACAAAAGTTTCCAGAACTTTTTATGCAAAAGGACAAACAGGTCAACAACTGTTATTATCTTGTTATTCTGCTATGTCTAGACAAATAGGAAAAGGTAGAATTAAGATGTATAATCGTCATGAAATGCTTGATTTAGTAATTATAGAAGGTGTAGCTAGAGGGATTATTGCTAGAGATTTGATTTCTGGAAAAATAGAAAGGCATACAGCACACGCTGTAATAATAGCATCAGGAGGTTATGGAAATGTATTTTTCTTATCCACTAACGCAATGGGATCTAATGCAAGCGCTATATGGAAAGTTCATAAAAAAGGAGGATTTTTTGCTAATCCTTGTTACACACAAATACATCCTACTTGTATTCCAGTGCATGGAAGTTATCAATCTAAATTAACGTTGATGTCTGAATCATTGAGAAATGATGGACGAATATGGGTCCCCAAAAAATTGGAAGACGCTATTTCTGTTAGAAATGGAATTAAAAAGCCTGAAAATATAAGTGAAGAAGAAAGAGATTATTACCTAGAAAGACGTTATCCTTCATTTGGAAATCTTGTCCCAAGAGATGTTGCTTCCAGAGCTGCTAAAGAACGCTGTGACAAAGGATTTGGAATAGAAGAAAATGAGGCCAAAGAAGGTGTGTTTTTAGATTTTCATTCTTCCATAAAGAAATATGGAAAAGAAAAAGCGAATGAACTTGGAATTATAAACCCTAGGGAGTCAGAAAAAATGAATTTTGGAGAAGAGGTCTTAGAATCTAAATATGGAAATTTATTTCATATGTATGAAAAAATTACCAATCAAAATCCTTACAAAAATCCTATGAAGATTTATCCTGCAGTTCATTATACAATGGGTGGTTTGTGGGTAGACTACAATTTAATGTCATCCATTCCTGGATGTTATGTTATAGGGGAAGCTAACTTTTCTGATCATGGATCTAATAGACTTGGAGCATCTGCATTAATGCAAGGATTAGCTGATGGATATTTTATTTTGCCATACACCATTGCAGATTATTTATCTAGATACATAATAGTTTCAAAAAAAATATCTACACAACATAAAGAATTTGATAATTCAGAAAAGAAAGTAAAAGACAGAATTAAAAAACTTGTTCAAAACAATGGGAGCATGTCTGTTGATTTTTTTCATAAAAGACTTGGAAATATTATGTGGGAACATGTAGGAATGAGCAGAAATCATGTTGGATTATCTAAAGCCATAAAAAGGATACAAGAACTTCGTGATGAATTTTGGAAAAATGTTTTTGTTCCTGGAAAAATAGAGGATGGATTAAATTCTGAATTAGAAAAAGCTGGACGTGTAGCTGATTTTTTAGAATTGGGGGAATTGATGGCTATGGATGCTTTAAATAGAAAAGAATCTTGTGGAAGTCATTTCAGAGAAGAATATCAAACGAAAGAAGGAGAAGCTCTTCGAGATGATCTTCATTATAAATATGTATCCGTATGGGAATATATAGAAAATAAGTCTGTTAGTAATGAAATTATGCATAAAGAAAATTTAAATTATACTTTTGTGAAAGTGCAATCACGTTCTTATAAATAGAATATGAAAAAACTTCTGAATTTCAAATTAAAAATATGGAGACAAAAAAATAATAAAGAAAAAGGTTATTTTAAAACTTATCAAGTTTATGATATATCTCCTAACAGTTCTTTTTTAGAAATGCTAGATCTTTTGAACAATCAAATTATATGTGAGAAGAAGGAATCTTCTACTATAGCATTTGATCATGATTGTCGTGAAGGAATTTGTGGAATGTGTTCTTTATATATCAATGGAAGAGCTCATGGTCCAGATAATTTAATTACTACTTGTCAATTACACATGCGTCGTTTTCGGAATGGAGAGACTATATATATTGAACCTTGGAGAGCTAAACCTTTTCCTATAATTAAGGATCTTGTTGTAGATAGATCATCTTTTGATAGAATAATTATATCAGGTGGTTTTATTTCTGTAAACACATTAGGAAAAACAATAGATGGAAATATGATTCCTATTCCAAAAGATGAAGCAGATAAAGCTTTTGACGCGGCTACATGTATTGGTTGTGGAGCCTGTGTTTCTGCATGTAAAAATAGATCAGCCATGTTATTTGTTTCAGCAAAAGTTTCACAATTTTCCTTTCTTCCTCAAGGGAAAATAGAAAGAAAAAAGAGAGTATTAAATATGGTGAATAAAATGGATGAAGAAGGTTTTGGTTCTTGTACTAATACTAGAGCATGTGAAGGAGAATGTCCAAAAGGAATATCGACAGAGTATATTTCTTTGATGAATAAAGAATACATTTGTTCATTCACTACTTAATTAATTTTCTTGATAATGGAATACTTAGATTTTGAAAAACCTATACAAGAAATTAAGGATCAGTATATTAAATGTGTTCTTATAGAAAAGAAAAGTGGAATAGACATGAAAGAAGTTTGTGCCCAATTACAATCTAAATTGGAAAAAACAATTAAAAAGTTGCACAAAAATTTAACTCCTTGGCAAAGAGTTCAATTATCTAGACATCCAAATAGACCTTATACTTTAGATTATATACAGTCTATAACGAAATCTTTTGTCGAGTTACATGGAGATCGTCATTTTGGAGATGACAAAGCCATAGTTGGAGGTTTTGGGAAAATAGAAGATAAGACTTTTATGTTGATAGGAACACAGAAAGGAAAAAACACTAAGGACAGACAATACAGAAGATTTGGAATGCCTAATCCTGAAGGATATAGAAAAGCTTTGCGTCTTATGAAACTAGCGGAAAAATTTCGAAAACCTGTTGTTACTCTTGTTGATACACCAGGAGCTTTTCCTGGAATTGAAGCGGAAAAAAGAGGTCAAGGAGAAGCTATTGGAAAAAATATTTATGAAATGATGTGTTTAAAAGTTCCGATTATTGTTTTAATTATAGGTGAAGGGGCTAGTGGAGGCGCTTTAGGAATTGGAATAGGTGATAAAGTTTCTATGATGGAAAATTCATGGTTTTCTGTTATTTCTCCTGAAAGTTGTTCCACAATTCTTTGGGGAAAATGGGAAAAAAAAGAAAAATCATCAGAAGCATTAAAATTAACGGCAGAAGATATGTATAAGTTAAATCTTATAGATGATATTATTAAAGAACCTTTAGGAGGAGCTCATTTTTGTCCAAAAAAAGCGTATAAGATAGTTAAAAAAAAGATCATAAAATATGATAAACAATTATCTATTATTGATATAGAATCTCTTATTAGAAAAAGAAAAAATAAGTATATTTCCATGGGTTATTTTGATGAATAACCGTAAATTTTTTTTACGTATAGTAGTGCTTTATTTAAAATGATTTTATGAATCATATGAATTGGATCAGACAAGGAGAAGATAATAATTTTCAAAAAGGAAAAATACCACCTCAAGCATTAGATTTGGAAGAAGCCGTAATAGGAGCAATAATGATAGATAAAAAGGGGTTAGATGAAATTATTGATATACTTTTTCCTGAAGTTTTTTATAAAAAAGCACATCAAGAAATATTTGGTGCTGTGCAAAGATTATATCATCATTCTAAACCAATTGATTTATATACTGTTTCGAACGAACTTCGTAAGATTGGAAAATTGGAATTAGTAGGAGGAGAATTTTATTTGATAGAATTAACACAAAAAGTTATTTCTTCTGCACATATAGAGTACCATAGTCGAATAATATTACAAAAGTTCTTTTTAAGAAAATTAATCAGTATATCTTCTGATATAATTCAAAAATGTTATGAGGATAGTACAGATGTATTTGATCTTTTAGATCATGCAGAATCAAAACTTTTTGAGATTAACCAGAAATATTTAATCACAAAAAAATATGAAACTACTCAATGTCTTATCAAAAAAGCTATTGATAAAATAAAAAAAGCAGAAAAAGAAGGATTAAGTGGAATTTCTTCTGGATTTCACAATCTGGATCATATTACTTCCGGATGGCAAAATTCTGATTTAATAATACTAGCTTCTAGGCCTGGTATGGGAAAAACAACCTTTATGTTGTCCATGGTTAAAAATATTGCAGTACAACAAAAGATTCCAGTTTTAATTTTTTCATTAGAAATGTCTTCTATTCAATTAATAACAAGACTGATTTCATCAGAAACCGGTATTTCTTCAGAAAAAATAAAAAGAGCTAGTTTGTCTAGTTCAGATTGGGAGTGCTTGATTAATAAAACAAAAAATTTGAAGAATGCCCCTTTATTTATAGATGATACTCCTTCTTTATCTATATTTAGTTTTCGTGCAAAATGCCGTCGTTCTATATCTCAGAATGGAATAAAATTAATATTGATAGATTATATGCAATTAATGGTGATCAATGATCATGGTTCTAAATTGCAAAATAGAGAGCAAGAGATCTCAGTTATTTCTAGAAATTTAAAGTCTATATCTAAGGAACTTGATATTCCTATTATAGCTTTATCACAGCTTTCTAGAGCTGTTGAAACAAGAGGAGGAAGTAAACGTCCTTTATTATCTGATTTACGTGAATCAGGAGCGATTGAGCAAGATGCAGACATAGTTTTATTTATATATAGACCAGAGTATTATGGATTTAAAACTTGGGATTCTGATGAAGAGAATGATTCTTGTATTGGTCAAGCAGAAATTATAATAGCTAAACATAGAAATGGAGGGTTGGATAAATTTCGTTTAAAATTTATAAGTGATCAAGCCAAATTTATCAATTTGGAAGAAAAAGAACGGACCTCATTAATTTGGGAAGAGGATTATAAAAAAAATATTCTTGATCAAGAAAATTTATTTTTATCGCCTTATGGTGATTTTGATAATGAAAATTATTTGGATGAGGACATAAAATGAAAGTATATTGAATTTTGAATGGTTTTTTTCTAAAAAAACAATTTGGAAAGATTCTAGTAAAAATAGAACTTTTCGAACAATAGTTATAATAACACAAACAACAATAACTTTCGGTTTAATTCTTTCTATTTTAACTTTTTCTATAGGATTTGGATTCAAAAATATTGTAAAAGATAAATTGTTAAATATTAGAGGACAAGTTTTCTTAGAAAAGAAAAATTCAGATTTTCATGATGAAAATATATTTTTTTTTAAAAAAAAATATATTAACTTGAATTATGTGGAAAAAGTTTATAAAATTTTTGAAAAAAACATAATTATTGGAACAAATAAGAAAACAGAAAGGTATATATATAAAGGATTATATGAAGATTATAATCCTATTTTTTTTAAATATTTTTTAGTCGAGGGAAATTTTTTTGACAAAAAAAAAAATTACGATTGCAATAAAAACATTATTTTATCCAAAAAAATATCCTTATCATTAGGATTAAATATTGGATCAAATGTGAAAATAGATTTCCTTTTTTTTAAAGAAAATGGGGTTCCTTCTTTTGTATCCAAAAAATTTATAGTTTCTGGTTTATACGAAACAGGAATTCCAGAATTTGATGATCTATACGTTATTGGAAATATAAAATCTATTCAAAATATTTATGGATGGAAAAAAGATTTTTCAGAGAAATTTGAAATTTTTTTATCTTCTTTTCTTTACAAAAAAGAAAATATTAAGAAAAAAATTTTTAAAAAAATACCTAGTAATTTTTTAGTTAAAACTATCTATGATAAAAAGAATCGTGATATTACAGAATGGATAAATGTATTTGATAAAAATATACTTGTTATTAGTTTTATTATTTTTATATCATTAGTCATAAATATGATTGTATTTATTCTAATCCTTCTTTTGGAAAGAATCAGAACTATAGGTATTTTAAAAACTTTGGGGGCTCAAAATAAGGTTATACAAAAAATATTTTTGTTTTATGTTCTGCAAACATTTATTCCATCATTAATCATAGGAAATACTATAGGGATAACCTTATTGATTCTTCAAAAAAAATTTCATTTAGTATTACTAGACAAAATACAATATTTTGTGGATTTTGTCCCAATTTGTATTAATATAAGCCATATTTTCATTATAAATTTATCTATTACTTTTATTTGTTTTTTGACAATATTTTTTCCTACTTTATTTATTATTAATAAAATTCCTGTTATTAAAGTAGTAGAATTTGAATAAATCTCAAAATTTAATTTTGTATTTTTGTTTATGATAAAAAAAAATTCAATTAGTTCTTGACACTTGTAAAATCTTCATCAGGAATAAGGGGAACATTGGGAGGAAAAGCAGGAGAAGGTTTTTCTCCTATAGATATAATTAAATTTTCTGCAGGATATGTTTCCTGGATGAAAAGGAAATATAAAAGAAAAAAAAAATATGTCATAATCTTTGGTAGAGATGGTAGAGTTACTTCTGTTTTATTCCAAGAGTTTTTAATAATTACTTTTAGAAGTCTTGGAGTAGATGTTATAAATATTGGTTTATCTACAACTCCTACTGTTGGAATAGCCGTTATGAATGAGAAAGCTGATGGAGGAGTCATGTTAACGGCTAGCCATAATCCTAAAAATTGGAATGGATTAAAAATGTTTAATTCTTGTGGAGAGTTTTTATCTGAAGAGGATTTTCAAAAATTATTTTATATAACAGAAAAAGAAAATTTTAGATTTTCCTCTTATAAAAAATTAGGAAATCTTTTTCATAGAAAGGATTATATTCAAAAACATATAGAAAAAATTCTTTCATTACCTATTATAGATAGAAATATTATTCAAAAAGCAAGATTAAAAATTGTAATAGATGGAATTAACTCATCAGGAGGAATAGCAGTTCCTATTCTTTTAAAACATTTGGGAGTTCATGTCATTGAGATGCATTGCGATCCTCACGGTGATTTTGTTCACAATCCTGAACCTATTAAAAAAAATTTAAAAGAAATATGCAATAAAGTTCCGGAAATCAAAGCAAATTTGGGGATTTCTGTGGATCCAGATGTTGATCGTGTGGTATTTATTTGTGAAAATGGAGATTTTTTTGGAGAAGAATATACTTTAGTATCCATAGCTGATTATGTATTGGAAAATAAATTGGGTCCTGTTGTTTCTACATTCTCTTCTTCTCATGCATTAAAAGATCTTGCTATAAAAAAAGGAGTTCCTTATCATTCTACTTCTGTAGGAGAAGTTCATGTTATCAAAAAAATGAAAGAAGTTCATGCTGTAATTGGAGGAGAAGGAAATGGAGGAATTGTTTATCCTGAATTACGTTATGGGAGGGATGCATTAGTAGGAATTGCTTTGTTTTTAACTCAAATAGCTAAACTCTATAATATTTCATTATCTAAATTGAAGAAAAAATATTCTAATTTTTTTATGTCGAAAAAGAAAATACAACTTTCTTCTCATGAAAAAATTAAAATGCTACTAAAAAGAATAAAGAAAAAGTATAAAGGAAAAAAAATGAATTTGAGTGATGGAATTAAAATTGATTTATTAAATAATGAATGGATACATATAAGAGAATCTAATACTGAAAATATTATTAGAATACATACAGAAAGTTTTTCAAAAACAAGAGCTGATTTCTTAGCAAAAGAAATTGTGTTTGAAGTAAAAAAATTATAAAAATTTATGTTACAATATCTTATTAGATACACAGAAAATAAATTTATTTCTAAAAATAAATTTCCGTTATTTAATTCCGGAGATACAATTACTGTTTTTTTTGAAATTAAAGAAGGAGAAAAAAAAAGAATACAATCTTTTAAAGGAGTAGTTATAAAAAAACAGGGAAAAGGATTAACTAAAACATTTACTATTCGAAAAATAAGTATTGGGATAGGAATAGAACGTATATTTATTTTCAATCAACCAAACATACAAAAAATAGAAGTTAACAAAAAAGGAAAAGTTCGTAGATCTAAAATTTATTATTTTAGATTTCTTAAGGGAAAGAAAGCAAGAGTTAAAAGCTAACTGAAAAATGAAAAGCAAAAAAGAGCGCACAATAAGTCTCTCTTTTTTGCTTTTTTTTTAAAATCAATCCTAATTATTTATTATTTTTTCCGTTTTCTTCAGTAGTTACTTTTTCTTTTTCAGATGTATGTCCGTTTTCCTCATTATTATTTTTTGAGGATTCCTCACTAGAAGTTGCAGGAGGGGTGTTTGTATTACTGGAATCTGTTTGACTTTCATTATTATTAGCTGTTTTTTCCTCTTCTGTTGTAGTAGAGGGATTTTCATTTTTATTTTTGTTATTACAACTGATAGTAAACAAAAATATTGCCAATAGGATCGTAGTAACAGTAATTCTTAATTTTTTCATCATAATCAATAGTATTTCAATTATTACATATTCTGGGCAAATTTATATAAAAATTTGGAATGAAAAAATATATCATCATTTGTATTTTTTACTCAAAATAGAACCAAATAGAACCAACTTTTCAAGTTTGAAAATAAGAACATTATAAAATTACGTTTTTTTATTGAACTAAACAAAATTATATATTTTTATAAACAAATAAAAAATTATGTCCTTAAACAAAAAGATTTTAAAAGAGGCTCTAACTTTCGATGATGTTTTGCTTGTTCCTTCCTTTTCTTCAATTCTTCCATCAGAAGTCTCTCTTAAAACTTATCTGACTCCTGATATCTCTCTAAACATTCCCATATTGAGTGCAGCCATGGATACTGTAACTGAATTTTCTTTAGCTATATCTATAGCTAGAGAAGGAGGAATAGGAATCATTCATAAAAATATGAGTATAAAAAATCAATCAGAAGAAGTTTACAGGGTAAAAAGAAGTGAAAGTGGAATGATAGATGATCCTATCACTCTTTCCAGAAATTCTACACTGAAACATGCTCAATATCTTATGAAAAGATATCAAATATCTGGACTTCCTGTTATCGAAAAAGATCATTCATTAGTAGGAATTATTACGAGAAGAGATATCAAATATCGAACAAATTTGGATTCTTTAGTAGAAGAAGTAATGACAAGAGAAAATTTGATTACTTCTAAAAAGAATATTACTCTGGAAAAAGCAAAAAATATTTTATTGAGAGAGAGAATAGAAAAATTGCCTATTGTAGATGATAATAATAAATTGGTAGGGTTAATCACAATTAGAGATATAGATAATTTAATTGAGTACCCTAATGCTTGCAAAGATTCTAGAGGCCGTCTTCGTGTAGGAGCGGCAGTGGGGATAGATAAACAAACTTTAGATAGAGTAGAATCTTTAGTTAAAGTAGGAGCAGATCTCATCACTATAGATTCAGCTCATGGTCATTCTTCTAGGATATTACAAGTTATTAAATCAATTCGTTCTTTTTTTCCAAGAATTCCATTACTAGCAGGTAATGTAGTAACAAAAGAAGGTGCTAAATGTTTAATAGATGCTGGTTCTACTGTTTTAAAAGTAGGAATAGGATCTGGTTCTATTTGTACAACAAGAGTAATAGCTGGAGTAGGAATGCCTCAAATAACAGCCATTAATGATGTGTATGAATACGCAAAGAGAAGAAATGTTAATGTGATTTCTGATGGAGGGATTAGATATTCAGGAGACGTAGTAAAAGCTATTGCTGCAGGGGCTAGTTCTGTGATGATTGGAAGTTTATTTGCAGGGACAGATGAAGCTCCTGGAGAGGAAGTTATTTTTCAAGGAAGAAAATTTAAAACTTATGTTGGAATGGGGTCTTTAATTGCTATGAAAAGAGGAAGTAAAGATCGTTATTTTCAATTTAGTGAAAAATCTGTTCCAGAAGGAATAGAAGCTATAGTTCCTTACAAAGGGAAAATGAAAGATACTATTTATCAAATTTGTGGAGGATTGCGTTCTGGTATGGGATATTGTGGAGTTTCATCCATTACAGAGTTAATGAAAACAGGAAAATTTGTACGAATAACTAATTCAGGGTTAAAAGAAAACCATCCACACAGTGTCAGAATTACAAAAGAAACTCCAAATTATTATCTAAATACCCGGGACGGGATTTGAACCCGTACGATCGCAATGATCACAGGATTTTAAGTCCTGTGTGTCTACCAATTCCACCACCCGGATTTTTTTGAAAGCGAGAAACGGGATTTGAACCCGTGGCCCCGACCTTGGCAAGGTCGTGCTCTACCAACTGAGCTATTCTCGCCAATTGTATAAACTAATTTAAAAATAGTTTTTTACATAGAACAAATTATTTTAATGATCTAATAAATTTTTAATTTCATTCATTTTGACATATGCATCTTCAAGAGAAAGAGAATTTATGTGATCTATTTCTTTTAAGGAAAAAAGAATTTTTTTTAATAAAAAGAAAGCTTTTTTTTTGTTTATTTTTTTATTATTTTCGTTTCTTAATGTTTTTAATATTTTTTTTGCTCTATCAACGATTTTTATGGGCATTCCAGATATCTTTGCCACGTGAATTCCAAAACTATGCTCACTTCCTCCAACCATCAATTTCCGCATAAAAATAATGTTCTCATCAATTTTCTTAACGGAAACATGATAATTTTTTATTCTTTTAAAAAGAGAACTCATTTCATTTAACTCATGATAATGTGTAGCAAATAAAGTTAGAGGTCGGAAACTATTTTCGTGTAAAAATTCAACAATAGATTTCGCTATTGAAATTCCATCATAAGTGCTTGTTCCTCTTCCTATTTCATCTAATATAAGAAAACTTCTTTTAGAAATATTATTGAGTATACTTGCTGTTTCGTTCATTTCTACCATAAAAGTGGATTCTCCCAAAGAAATATTATCGGAAGCTCCTACTCGGCTAAATATTTTATCTATTAATCCTATTTCTGCATATTCAGCTGGAATAAAACTTCCAATATGAGCCATTAGTATGATAATAGCTGTTTGACGTAAAATAGCAGATTTACCGGACATATTTGGCCCTGTTATGATCATAATTTGTTGATCTAACTTATTTAAAATAATATCATTTGGAATGTAAGATATTTTTGAGATAAACTGTTTTTCAATTACTGGATGTCTTCCTTTTTTAATGTCTATTTTTAAAGAGTGATTAATTTTTGGTTTGATATAATTGTTTTCTAATGCTAGGTTAGAAAAAGAGCATAAAACATCTAATTCTGCAATTGCTTTTGCATTTTTTTGCAGATGTTTTATTTTTTCTAGAATTTGATCAATTAAGTTATTGAATATTTCTTTTTCTAAAGAGAATATTTTTTGTTCAGCATTCAAAATTTTTAATTCATAATTTTTTAATTCTTCGGTTATATATCTAACAGAATTAGCTAACGTTTGTTTTTGAGTCCAGTGAGATGGAACCTTATATTTTTTTGAAGTTTTCACTTCAAAAAAATATCCAAAAATATTATTGTATCCAATTTTTAAATTATTGATTCCTGTATTTAATTGTTCTGTTTTGCAAAGTTTTTCCAAATATTCTTTTTGCGAAAAATATAGAAGACGAATTTCATCTAATTCTTTAGAAAACCCTTTAATGATTACATTTTCTTTTCCTTTTTCAATTTGATGTGGAGGATTTTTCTGTATGGTATTAACGATTTTTTCAGATATAATATTGCATTCTTGAAAAGAATTTGCAAGATCTACAAGGACTTTTGATTTCTGAGATAAAAAATTTTTTTTTATTTTAGAGATAGAAATCAAAGATTTATGAAGTGCATATATCTCACGAGGAGAGACTTTCCCAATAACCATTTTAGAAATCATTCTTTCGATATCATGAATCTCTTTAAGTTTTTTTTTTATAAAATTTCGGATAGAATTATTGGAATATAATTCTTGAACTATTTTATGACGTTTTTTTATATGAAATACATTTATTAAAGGGAAAATAATCCAATTTTTCAATAATCTTCCTCCCATGGGTGTGATTGTATGGTCAAGAACGTTAATTAAAGGGACTCCTTCTTTGTTCAAAGAATGAAATATTTCTAAATTTTGAAAAGTAAAGTCGTCAATCCACATATGTTCTTCTTTTTTTATCCTTCGTATGTTAGAAATATGTTTAATTTTAAAATGTTGTGTATTATGTAAATAAGACAATATTACTCCAGAAGAAACAATGCCCAATTTTAAATCATCAATTCCAAACCCTTTTAGAGAATTGGTTTTAAAATGGGATATTAATTTTTCATATGCGAATCTATAATCAAATATCCAATCTTCCATTAAAAAAGTATAATACTTATTTTTTAATAATTGTTCAAAAAATTTCTTTTCTTTTCTTTGAAAAAGAATTTCGCTGGGGTTAAAAAGTTTTAAATATTGTAATACATTATTTTTTTTATCTTCCGTTATAAAAAATTCTCCTGTAGAAATATCTAAAAAGCTTAATCCTAAGTTGTTTATCCCCACGTGAATAGAAGCTAAAAAATTATTCGATTTTGTTTTTAGAATATTTTCATTTATAGCTATACCCGGAGTTACAAGTTCAGTAACTCCTCTTTTAACTATATTTTTTCCTTTTTTTGGTTCTTCTAATTGATCACAAATTGCTACGCGTAATCCTGAACGTATTAATTTTGGTAAATAAGTATTTAATGAATGATAAGGAAACCCTGCTAGATGAATAGAAGATCGCTTCGTTAAAATAATATTTAATATTTTAGAACATTTAACAGCATCTTTTCCAAAAATTTCATAAAAGTCTCCAACTTGAAATAATAAAATTGTATTTGGATATTTATTTTTTATATCATTATATTGCTTGATTAATGGTGTTTCTTCTTTTTTTTCACAATAAAAGTTATCGTTTTTATTTTTATTCATACAAAATGTATTTATTTAGAGTAAAATAGAAGATTTTTAATTTATTATTACAATAAACCCCTTATGTTAAAAAGATTTAGAGAATATAAAAAGCTGGATCTTAATAAGATAACCATAGAAATATCTCAATACTGGAAAAAAAATAAGATTATTCAAAATAACTTTAATTTTTCTAATAAAAAAGAATCATTTTTATATGTTTTGTATGAAGGGCCTCCTTCTTTAAATGGGAAACCAGGAATACATCACATATTATCTAGAACTATAAAGGATATTTTTTGCAGATATCATACTTTAAAAGGGAAAAAAGTATTTAAAAAAGCAGGCTGGGATGCTCATGGACTTCCTATAGAACTGAATGTTGAAAAAGAAATGGGAATTACTAAAAATGATGTAGGAAAAAAAATTAGTGTAAAAGAATATAATCAAATTTGCAAAAATTTTGTCGATAAATCATTAAAAGAATGGTTATTATTTACAGAAATAATAGGTTATTGGATAGATTTAGATGATTCTTTTTTAACTTGTGATGCAAAATATATAGAAAGTGTATGGTGGTTGATTAAAAATTTTTATTATAAAAATTTTATTTATAAAGGGCTTGCTATTCAACCTTATTCTCCTGCTGCAGGAACAGGACTGAGTCACCATGAATTAAATATGCCTGGAAGCTACAAAAAAGTGGAACAAATATCTCCATTTTTAAAATTTAAAGCTAAAAAAAATACTTTACCAAAAAAATTAAATAATGTTTTAGGGGATATCTATTTCTTATCATGGACGACTACTCCATGGACTCTCCCTTCAAATACAGCATTAGCCGTTGGATATGATATAGATTATGTTTTAGTCAGTACCTATAATGCTTATACTTATTGTAAAGAAAACATCGTCTTTTCTAAAAAATTAATTCATAGAATACTACCATCAAATAAATTTTATTCTGTTTCAAATAATCTTGAATTAGACATAGATATATCAAATGATAAAAAACATAATAAAATTCCTTATCTAATAGTGGAAGAATTTAAAGGAGAAAAATTAATCTTTAGTAAGTATGAACAATTATTACCTTGGTTTAAACCTTATTATAATGAAAAAAATGCATTTCAAGTTATAGATGGAGATTTTGTAAACGTAGATGAAGGGACAGGAATTGTTCATATATCTCCTACATTTGGGATAGAAGATTTTATGATAGCTAAAAAATATAAAGTTCCTCCAATGTTAGTTTTAAATGAAGAAAATGTAGCTGTTCCTTTAGTAGATTTGCAAGGTCGATTTTTAAAAAATTTTCCTCATGGATTTGGTGGGAAATATGTGAAAAGAGATTTGAATCCAGAAGGAGAAAATCTTTTTTCAGCAGACCAAGAAATAATCCTTTTTTTGGAAAAAAAACAAAAAATATTTAGAACAGAAAAGCATGTTCATTTTTATCCACATTGTTGGAGAACAGAAAAACCAATATTATATTATCCTTTAAATTCATGGTTTTTCAAAACTACAGAGATAAAAAGTAAAATGATTCTTTTAAATCAAAAAATAAAATGGCATCCTGGATTTACGGGTAAAAAACGTTTTGATTCTTGGTTAAAAAATACAAAAGATTGGAATTTATCTCGTACTAGATATTGGGGAACGCCACTTCCTATTTGGAGGACAGAGAAAGGAGACGAGGAAATCGTTATTGGATCAATTAAAGAATTGATTATGGAAATTAAAAAATCTATTAAATATGGATTCTTGTCTTCTAATGTGTTTAAAGATTTTATATTGGATGATATGAGTAATGAGAATTATGATAAGATAGATTTACATAAACATATTCTAGATGAAATTATATTAGTGTCTTCCAAAGGTGAAGCTATGAAAAGAGAGTCAGATTTAGTAGATGTATGGTTTGATTCTGGAGCTATGCCGTTTGCTCAATTTCATTATCCTTTCGAAAATAAAGAATATATCGATAAAAATTTGTTATTCCCTGCTGATTTTATTTCTGAAGGGATAGATCAAACAAGGGGATGGTTTTTTACTTTGCATGTTATTAGTAGTATGTTGTTTAATTCTATATCATATAAAAATGTAATATCAACAGGATTAGTTTTGGATAAACATGGACATAAAATGTCTAAAAGTAAAGGAAACACTATAAATCCTTTTGATTTAATCAGTAATTATGGTCCTGATGCAATACGTTGGTATATTATATTTAATTCTGAACCTTGGGATAATCTCAAATTTAATGTAGAGAAAATTTATACCGTAATTAACAAATTTTTCGGAACATTATATAATATCTATTCTTTTTTCGCTTTGTATGCTAATATTGATGGGTTTTCATACAAAGAAGAAGAGAGCTTAAATTATACGGAATTAGATCTTTGGATTCTTTCTGAATTAAACAATTTGATAAAAAAATCAGATGATTATTATGCTAATTATAATCCAACTAAAGTTGCTCGTTTGATTTCATCTTTTGTATTAGATAAATTGAGTAATTGGTACATAAGATTGTGTAGAAGAAGATTTTGGAAAGAGAAATACACAGAAAATAAGATTTCTGCATATCAAATACTTTATAAATGTTTGATTGTTGTAGCAAAGTTGACTTCTCCTATTATTCCATTTTTTTCTGAAAAATTGTATTTGGATTTAAATTCTATTACTAATAAAGAAAATTGGAAAAGCGTTCATTTAACTAGTTTTCCTAACTATAATCCAAATTTAATTGATATAGAATTAGAAAATAGAATGTTTTTGATTCAAAGAATAATTAGCATGGTTTTTTCTATTCGAAAAAAAAATAGAATTAAAATTCGTCAGCCTTTGCAAAAGGGAATCATTCTTATTTCTGATGAAAAAATACGTTTTCAATTGGAAAAATCATCCGAAATTCTTATGAAAGAAGCTAATGTGAAAAAAATAGAATTTTCTGATTCTTATAAAAACTTGGAATTGGTGAAACATATTAAACCGAATTATCAATCTTTGGGACCTAAATTTGGAAAATTAACTAGAAGTATTTCCAATATTATAGAAAAATTTACTCAAGAAAAAATTAGAGAAGTAGAAAAGAATAAAAAATGTGTGATTTTTTTGCAAAATCAAAAAATTCATCTTTTTTTAGAAGATGTAAAAATTACTACTGAATATATTAAAAACTGGTCTATTTTATTTGATCACGAATTAACAATAGCATTAGATTTACGTATTACAGATTCTCTTTTGGAGGAAGGCTTTATAAGAGAATTAATTAGGTATATACAAAGATTGAGAAAAAAACGTAACTATGATGTGGTTCAAAAAATATTTATATATATAAAAACTGTTCAAAAAATACAATCGATTGTACAAAAAAACAAAGATTTTCTTTGTCAAGAAACTCTTTCTGTTGATATTTTTTTACAAGAAAAAAATATGAGAAGAAAGGAAATGGAATTTTTTTTCGTAGAAAATTTTGGAGAAAAATTAATGTTATATATACAAATTCGAAAAGTCGAAAATATATAGGAGTTGAAAATATATAGGAAATGGAGGAAAAAAGAGAAAAAAGGTATTCTATGGAAGAGAGAAAAGAGTTTCGTAAACTTATACTTGAAAAATTAGAAAAAGCAAAGAAAGATTTCTTGATTCTTCAAGATTCTTTTTCTAATAGTCAGGATAATGGAACAGATGATACTTATCCTACTTTTAAAGCTTTTGAGGAAGGATCGGAAACTTTAAGTAAGGAACAGAATGCTCAAATTATGGAACACTTACAAAAATTTATAAAAAGTTTAAATGCTGCTTTAATTAGAGTAGAAAATAAAGATTATGGAATTTGCCGGATAACAAAAAAATTAATTCCTAAAGGACGTCTTATGGCTGTCCCCCATACTACTTTAAGTATAGAAGGAAAAAGACTTGTAGAAAAAAGAGATAAGTAATTTGAAAAAAATTTTTTTAGTTGTTTTTTCTATTTTATTAATAGATCAAATTTTAAAAATTTATATCAAAACCCATTTTGAATTGGGGAGTGGAGTATTCATTTTTCCTTTTTTTTGTATTTTTTTTGTGGAAAATCCTGGAATGGCTTATGGTTTTTATCTTGGAACTGGATATTATGGAAAAATATTATTAAGTTTTTTTCGTTTTTTTTTAGTTAGCTTAATATTTCTTTTTCTTTATAAAAATGTAAAAAAGGGATCTTCTAGTTATTTAACTATTCCTACTGGTTTGATCTTATCAGGAGCCATGGGGAATTTTTTAGATAGTGCTTTATATGGATTGTTATTTAACACAGGGACAGTTTATAGTAAAGAATATCATAAATGGATTCCTTATTTAGGAATATCTAAAATCAATAATTTTTTTGTTGGTGGTGGATATGCATCCTTTATGAAAGGATGTGTAGTCGATATGTTTTATTTTCCTATAATAGACACTCATTTTCCTAACTGGATTCCTTTTTTGGGAGGAACAAATTTTCAATTTTTCAAACCAGTTTTTAATCTATCCGACATGTCTATATTTATTGGTGTTATTTTATTATTCATATTTAAAAACAGAATCAAAAATGCAAAAATTTTGTGACATTTATTATTTTCTTTGAGAATTATAAAAATCTCTATAGATTTGTACTCCCCTGATTTCCATTGTGAGGAATAAATTTGATTTGCCGGTGTAGCTCAGTTGGTCAGAGCACGTGATTTGTAATCTCGGGGTCGTGGGTTCGAATCCCTCTACCGGCTTTTTTAGGGGAGGGGAGATACTCAAGTTTGGTTAACGAGGACAGACTGTAAATCTGTTGGCTTTGCCTTCGCAGGTTCGAATCCTGCTCTCCCCATTTTCATAAATCATAAAGCGGAAGTAGCTCAGTTGGTAGAGCATCAGCCTTCCAAGTTGAATGTCGCGGGTTCGAATCCCGTCTTCCGCTCTAAAAAAAATCAATCGTCATGGCCAATGTAGCTCAGTGGTAGAGCACTTCCTTGGTAAGGAAGAGGTCACGGGTTCAATTCCCGCCGTTGGCTTTTTTTTTGAACTTATTATAATAATTTTATCATGGCAAAAGAAAAATTTAAACGAGACAAACCACATTTAAATATAGGAACAACAGGTCATGTTGATCATGGAAAAACGACTTTAACTGCTTCTATAACAAAAGTATTATCGGAGATAGGATTAGCGGAAGAGAAAAGTTTTGATGCCATAGATAATGCTCCTGAAGAAAAAGCTAGAGGAATTACTATTAATACATCTCATGTTGAATATGAGACAATGAAACGACATTATGCTCATGTAGATTGTCCTGGACATGCAGATTATGTAAAAAATATGATAACAGGAGCAGCTCAAATGGATGGAGCTATTTTAGTTGTAGCAGCCACAGATGGTCCTATGCCTCAAACTAGAGAACATATATTATTAGCTCGTCAAGTAGGAGTCCCTAAAATTGTAGTATTTATGAATAAAGTGGATCAGGTAGATGATCCTGAATTATTGGAATTAGTAGAAATGGAAATTAGAGAATTACTTTCAAAATATGAATATGATGGAGAAAATATTCCTATTGTTCAGGGATCAGCTTTGGGCGCTTTAAATGGAGAAAAAAAGTGGGTAGATAAGGTAAAAGATCTTATGAAGATATTAGATGATTATATTCCTGAACCTGTTCGTGAAATGGATAAACCATTTCTTATGCCTGTAGAAGATGTTTTCACCATAACGGGAAGAGGGACCGTGGCAACAGGTCGTATAGAGTGTGGAATTATTAACACAGGAGATTTAGTGGATATTATAGGAATGGGAGATAAAAAACTATCTTCTACTGTAACTGGTGTTGAAATGTTTAGGAAAATATTGGATAAAGGTCAAGCTGGAGATAATGTTGGTCTATTATTACGGGGAATAGAAAAAAAAGATATTCGAAGAGGTATGGTTATTGGATTGCCAGGATCTGTAAAACCTCACAAAAAATTTAAATCTGAAGTGTATGTTCTTACAAAAGAAGAGGGGGGAAGACACACTCCTTTTCATAATAAATATCGTCCTCAATTTTATTTAAGAACAACAGATGTTACAGGAGAAATTCATCTTCCAAATGGAGTAGAAATGGTAATGCCTGGAGATAATGTTTCTATAGAAGTGGAATTACATCAGCCTGTTGCATTGAGTGAAAATTTACGTTTTGCCATTCGTGAGGGAGGAAAAACAGTGGGAGCAGGACAAGTAATTCGTATAATGGATTAATATTCTTATTTTTGATACGGATGTAGCTCAGTTGGTAGAGCGTCGGTCTCCAAAACCGAAGGTCGTAAGTTCGATTCTTACCGTCCGTGCATGAGTTTTTACGGAAAGAAATCGTATATATAACGACTATGAAAGAAAATAATTTTTTTTTGGAAATTTATGATGAATTTTTTCATCGTATTACATGGACAAAATGGAATGATTTACAATCAACAACAATGATAGTCTCTATTTTTTCTATATTTCTATCCATATTTTTATATGGAGTAGATGTTTTTTTTATTTTTTTAATTAAGAGATTGTTTTCTTTATAAATAAATTATATGAGTGTTTTGGAAAGAAAATGGTATGTAATTAAAACTGTTAGTGGACAAGAAAACAAAGTTAAATTATATATAGAGAATGAAGTTAGGGACAACGGATTTCAAGAATATATAGGGCAAGTCTTGGTTCCTATTGAAAAAGTTATACAAATGAGAAAAGGAAAAAAAATTCACAGAGA
Source organism: Blattabacterium cuenoti (assembly GCF_014252075.1). Lineage (NCBI taxonomy): Bacteria > Pseudomonadati > Bacteroidota > Flavobacteriia > Flavobacteriales > Blattabacteriaceae > Blattabacterium > Blattabacterium cuenoti. The sequence continues at coordinate 476,717 of NZ_CP059209.1, read as the reverse complement.
AAAAGTTCATTTTCCAGGATATGTCATGGTGGAAGCAAATTTAGAAGGAGAAGCTGTTCATGCAATTAAAAATGTTCCTGGAGTTATTAATTTTTTAAGTGAAGGAAAGGGAAGCGACGCAGTTCCTATTCCGATGAGAAAAGAAGAAGTCAATAAAATGTTGGGAAAAATAGATCAACTATCTGAAAATTACGAAAATATTAATATTCCCTTCATTGTTGGAGAAACAATTAAAGTTATAGATGGCCCTTTTACTGGTTTTAATGGGACAATTGAAAAAATTAATGAAGAAAAAAGAAAATTAGAATTAGCTGTTTTGATTTTTGGAAGAAAAACTCCGTTGGAATTAAATTTTACACAAATAGAAAAAATTTAAAATTGAATCATGGTTAAAGAAAACAAAAAAATTATAAAAAAAATTAAAATTCAAAAGATCAATGGAGGAAAAGCTAGTCCTGCTCCACCAATTGGTCCTATTCTTGGGAGTTCAGGAGTCAATATAATGGAATTTTGTAAACAATACAATTTTCGTACTCAAGAGAAAAAAGGAGAAATATGTCCTGTTGTGATCACTGTATATGAAGATAAATCATTTTCTTTCATAATCAAAAAACCTCCGGTTTCTGTTCAATTACTGAACATGATGAAAAAAGAAAAAGGATCTAAAGAATCTAATCGATCCAAAATTGGAAAAATAAGTTTGGATAAAATTAAGATGATTGCAATAAATAAAATGGAAGATTTGAATTGTATTTCAATTAAATCTGCCATATCTATGGTTTCTGGTACTGCAAGATCTATGGGAATAGAAGTAGATCTCTAAAAAATATTCCATTTATTTTCGTATGTCAAAAAAATTAACTAAAAATAGAAAAAAAATTATAGAAAAAATTTCTAAAAAGAAATATTCTTTGGAAGAAGCAGTTCCTTTTATCAAGGAAATAAATTTTGTAAAATTTGATGCATCTGTTGATATTTCTGTACATCTTGGTATAGATGTTCGTTTACCCAACCAAATGGTTAGAGGAACGGTAAAATTGCCTCATGGAACAGGTAAAAATATTTGTATTTTAGCTTTGGTAAATAAAGAAAAAGAATCAGAAGCTAAAGAAGCTGGAGCAGATTATGTAGGATTAGATTTTATTGAGAAAATAAAATCTGGATGGACAGATATTGATATTATTATCGCTACTCCTTCTGTTATGAATAAATTAGGATCTATAGGGAAAATATTAGGTCCAAAGGGTTTGATGCCTAATCCTAAAATGGATACCGTTTCTACAAATCCAGGAAAATCCATTAAAGAGATTAAGTCTGGTAGAATTTCTTTTAGAACAGATCGTTATGGAATTGTTCATTCTTCAATAGGAAGAGTTTCTTTTTCGAATCAATATTTGCTGGATAACATAAAAGAATTTATGATAACAATTATTCGGAATAAACCTTCCACTTCCAAAGGTGTTTACATTAAGAGTATTCATTTATCTACTACAATGAGTAATAGTATTTCATTGGATTCAAAAAGTTTTTTTAACGCATGAATAAAAAAAGAAAAGAAAAAGAACTGTTGGAATTAGTTTCTATATTATACAATAATGAAACTATATATTTTCTTGATATATCCAATTTAAATTCTAATCAGATATCTGTTCTTAGAAAAAATTTTCATGAGTTCAATATTAAAATGAAAGTAGTAAAAAATAATTTGTTGAAAAAAGCTTTAGAAAATACAAAAAACAAAAAATTTGATTCATTTTTTTCTATCTTGAATGGAAATACTACTATTTTATTTACAAATTTTGGAAAGAAAAATATGGCTTCAAAAATTATAAAAAATTTTCATATTCAAGAAAAAATAGAAAAACCATATTTAAAAGGAGCTTATGTCCAGGAATCTTTTTATTTTGGAAATAAAGACTTGGATCTTCTGATAAACATTAAATCCAAAGAAGATATTCTCGTTGAGATATTACATATTTTACAATTTCCAATGAAAGATATTATTTTATCTTTTTTAAACTCAACAAAACAGAAAATATGTGGAATATTAGAAACTTTATCTTCTAATTCTTCCATGATAAAAGAATAGAAATCTGGGAATTCCTTTAAAGAACTATTAAAAAATAATAATATGATAGAAAAGCTGGCAGAACAATTAGTGAATTTAACTGTTAAACAAGTTAATGAATTAGCCTCAATTTTAAAAAGAGAATATGGAATAGAGCCATCTAATTTGGAAAAATCTGAAAATATTTCTCTTCTTGAAGAGAAAATATCTAAAAACAAAAAAGAGGAAAAGAGTATTTTTAATATAATTTTGAAATCATCCGGTAATTCTAAATTATCCGTGGTAAAACTGGTGAAAGAAATAACTGGAAAGGGACTTAAAGAGTCTAAGGATTTAGTAGATAACATTCCTAGTATTCTTAAAGAATCTGTAAACAAAAAAGAAGCGGAAGATTTAAAAAATAAATTTGAAGAAATAGGAGCTGAAGTTGAATTGAAATAATATATATAGTTTGTTTTAAAATTTTATAAATATCCATTAAATTAAAATTGGTGAATACGGAAAAAATATCAGAAAGAATTACTTTTGCTTCAGTAGCAAAACAAGTCGAGTATCCTGATTTTTTGGATATTCAAATAAAATCATTTAAAGAATTTTTTCAATTAGATACAAAACCTGAAAATAGAAAAAACGAGGGTTTATTCAAAGCTTTTACAGAAAATTTTCCAATTTCTGATGCGAGGAATTCTTTTGTTTTAGAATTTAAAGGCTATTCTATAGATTCTCCTAGATATTCTATAGAAGAATGTATTGAAAGAGGATTAACTTATAGTGTTCCTTTGAAAGCTAAATTAAAATTGTATTGTACAGATCCTGAACATGAAGATTTTGAAACAGTGTATCAAGATGTTTATTTAGGAACATGTCCTTATATGACCCCTTCTGGATCTTTCATTTTTAATGGATCTGAAAGGGTTATTGTTTCTCAATTACATCGTTCTCCAGGCGTTTTTTTTGGTCAATCTTATCACGCTAATGGAACTAAACTTTATTCTGCTAGAATTATTCCATTTAAGGGGTCATGGATAGAGTTTGCTACGGATATTAATAATGTTATGTATGCATATATCGATAGAAAGAAAAAATTACCGATGACAACTTTATTGCGTGCTATAGGATACGAAAGAGATAAAGATATATTGGAAATTTTTGATTTAGCTGAAGAAATCAAGATTACAGATAATGTAAAAAACATTTTGAATAGAACTTTAGCAGCTAGAATTTTAAAAATTTGGCATGAAGATTTTGTGGATGAAGATACAGGAGAAGTAGTTTCTATAGAGAAGAATGAAATACTTATAGACAGAGATGTTTTTTTAAAAGAAGAACATATTGATCTTATGATTCATCATGAAATAAAAACTATTTTGTTGCATAAAGAAGGAGGAAGAAAAAAAGATTATTCAATCATTTATAATACCTTACACAAGGATCCAACGAATTCAGAGAAAGAAGCTGTCGAATATATTTACAGACAACTCAGAAACACTGAGCCTCCAGATGAGGAAACAGCCAGAAGTGTTATTGATAAACTTTTTTTTTCTGATACCAGATATAGTTTAGGTCCTGTAGGAAGATATCGGTTAAATAAACGTCTTGGGTTAAATATAGATCCAAATCATTTAGTTTTAACAAAAGAAGACATTATTTCTATTGTAGAACATTTGAACGCTTTGTTTAATTCGAAAAGAGAAGTTGATGATATTGATCATTTGTCGAACAGACGTGTTAGAACTGTAGGAGAACAACTTTATACTCAATTTAGTATTGGTTTAGCAAGAATGTCTAGAACTATAAGAGAAAGAATGAATGTTCGTGATAATGAAGTTTTTATGCCTGTAGATCTTATTAATGCTAAAACTTTATCATCAGTGATAAATACTTTTTTTGGAACAAATCAGTTATCTCAATTTATGGATCAGACAAATCCTTTATCTGAAATTACTCATAAGAGAAGACTTTCAGCTTTAGGTCCTGGAGGTCTATCTAGGGAAAGAGCTGGTTTTGAAGTTAGAGATGTTAATTATTCTCATTATGGGAGATTGTGCCCAATTGAAACTCCGGAAGGTCCTAACATAGGATTAATTTCTTCTCTTTCTGTATTTGCAAAAATAAACAATATGGGATTTGTAGAGACACCTTACAGAATAGTTCGTCATAAAAAAGTAGATTTGAAATCTAAAGTAAAATATTTAAGTGCAGAAGAAGAAGAAGGGAGAATTATTGCACAAGCTAATGCTATTGATCAAAATGGGAACTTTTTGTCTGACAGAATTATAGTTCGTGAAGATGGAGATTTTCCGATAGTAAAAGCAAATCAAGTGGATTATATAGATGTAGCTCCAAATCAAATAGCTTCTATTTCTGCTTCCTTAATTCCTTTTTTGGAACACGATGATGCTAATAGAGCGCTTATGGGTTCTAATATGATGCGTCAAGCTGTTCCATTATTAAAACCTGAATCTCCTATTGTAGGAACTGGATTGGAACAACAAGTAGCAAGGGATTCTCGTATTTTAATTAATGCAAAAAAAAATGGAGTAGTAGAATATCTTGATTCAAGAAAGATTATTATTAGTTATGATCAAACTGATAAAGAATCTTTAGTCAGTTTTGAATCTAATCTTCAGATTTACGATTTGATTAAATTTAGAAAAACTAATCAAAATACATGCATTAATTTAAAACCTATTGTCAAAAAAGGAATGAGGGTTGTGAAAGGACAAATTTTATGTGAAGGTTATGCTACAGAGAATGGGGAGTTAGCTTTAGGAAGAAATTTGAAAGCAGCTTTTATTCCGTGTAATGGGTATAATTTTGAAGATGCTGTTTTAATTTCTGAAAAAGTAGTTAGTGAGGATTGGTTTACCTCTATACATATAGATGAATATTCTTTAGATGTGCGTGATACAAAATTAGGAATGGAAGAATTAACCAATGATATCCCTAATGTTAGTGAAGAAGCTACTAAAGATTTAGATGAAAATGGGATTATAAGAGTTGGAGCAGAAGTAAAACCTGGTGATATTCTTATTGGAAAAATAACACCGAAGGGAGAGTCTGATCCAACTCCAGAAGAAAAATTATTAAGAGCTATTTTTGGAGATAAAGCAGGAAATGTAAAAGATGCGTCTTTAAGAGCAGAACCTTCTTTATTTGGAGTAGTTATAGATACAAAACTTTTTACCAGAAGCATAAAAGATAAGAAAACTAGAATTCAGGATAAAATTAAAATAGAGTCTTTGGAAAAAGAATATGAAAAAAGATTTTTAGATCTTAGAAATATTTTGTTAGAAAAATTGTTATCTGTTTTGAATGGAAAATCATGTTATAATTCCGTTTTTAATGAAAAAGAGAAGGAAATAATAAATGAAGGAAGTAAATTTAACATAAAAATACTTGATAAAATATCGGATTATATAGGAATTCATTCTGATAATTGGACTGATGATCCTGAAATCAATCGTTTAGTTTCTGAAATTTTACATAATTATAAAATAGCAGTTTGTGATTTGATTAGTTCTTTAAAACATAAAAAATTTTCTATTACAGTTGGAGATGAACTACCTTCGGGCATTATTAAAATGGCAAAAGTATATATTGCGAAAAAAAGAAAATTAAAAGTAGGAGATAAAATGGCAGGAAGACATGGAAATAAGGGGGTTGTAGCTCGTATACTTAGAGAAGAAGACATGCCTTTTTTAGAGGATGGAAGTCCTGTTGATATTGTTTTAAATCCATTAGGTGTTCCTTCCAGAATGAATATAGGACAAATTTATGAAACGGTACTAGGATGGGCTGGACAAAAATTAAATATGAAATTTTCAACACCTATATTTGATGGAGCTACTATAGAACAAATATGTGAGTATACAGATAAAGCTGAAATTCCTCGTTTTGGAACTACCTATTTGTTTGATGGAGGAACAGGAGAAAGATTTGATCAACCTGCTACTGTTGGAGTTATATATATGTTAAAATTGGGACATATGGTAGATGACAAAATGCACGCTCGTTCAATAGGACCTTATTCTTTAATCACTCAACAACCTTTAGGTGGGAAAGCTCAATTTGGAGGTCAACGTTTTGGAGAAATGGAAGTATGGGCTTTGGAGGCTTTTGGAGCATCCAATATTTTACGTGAAATATTAACCGTTAAATCTGATGATGTAGTGGGAAGAGCTAAAACTTATGAATCCATAGTGAAGGGAGAACCAATGCCTGAACCTAATAACCCTGAATCTTTTAATGTTCTTTGTTATGAATTAAAAGGATTGGGATTGGATGTCCGTCTAGAAGAGTAATTTTTGTCATTATATGTTTTATTTATTTAAAAACAATGAATAGAAATAAAAATAACAAATTTAATAAAGTAACTATTAGGTTGGCTTCTCCAGAAATAATATTGAAAGAATCTCATGGTGAAGTATTGAAACCGGAGACTATAAATTATAGAACTCATAAACCAGAAAGAGATGGACTTTTTTGCGAACGTATTTTTGGACCGGTTAAAGATTATGAATGTGCATGTGGAAAATATAAAAGAATTCGTTATAAAGGAATTGTTTGTGATAGATGTGGAGTAGAAGTAACTGAAAAAAAGGTCAGAAGAGGACGTATGGGGCACATTAGTCTTGTTGTTCCTGTTGTTCATATTTGGTGTTTTCGTTCTTCTCCCAATAAAATTGGGTATTTATTGGGATTACCTTCTAAAAAACTTGAAATGATTATTTATTATGAACGATATGTTGTTATTCAAGGAGGATTAGCATTTCGTTCAGATGGATCTTCTTTTCAAAAAGGCGATTTTCTAACTGAGGAAGAATATTTACATGTTTTAAATAAACTTCCAAAAGGAAATCAACAATTGGAAGATTTAGATCCGAACAAGTTTATTGCTAAAATGGGAGCAGAGTGTATAGAAGATCTTTTAAATCGTATTGATTTGAATCTATTATCACTTGAATTAAGAAATCAAGCTCATAACGAAACTTCTAAACAAAGACGTATTGAAGCATTAAAACGTTTACAAGTAGTGGAGTCTTTTCGGGAAGGTAAAAAAAATGGAGGAAATCCATCTTGGATGATTATTCATGTATTATCCGTAATTCCTCCTGAATTAAGACCTTTGGTCCCTTTAGATGGAGGACGTTATGCTGCTTCTGATATGACGGATTTATATCGTCGTGTACTTATAAGAAATAATCGTTTAAAAAGACTTATAGAAATTAAAGCACCAGAAGTTATTTTGAGGAATGAAAAAAGAATGCTTCAGGAAGCAGTAGATTCTCTTTTTGATAATTCAAGAAAAGTTTCTGCCGTAAAATCGGAAGCTAATCGTCCTTTAAAATCTTTATCAGATTCTTTAAAAGGAAAACAAGGTCGTTTTAGACAAAATCTTCTTGGAAAAAGGGTAGATTATTCTGCGAGATCTGTTATTGTAGTTGGACCACATTTGAAGTTGCATGAATGTGGTCTTCCTAAAGATATGGCTGCGGAACTTTATAAACCTTTCATTATACGTAAATTAATTGAAAGAGGAATAGTGAAAACAGTAAAATCTTCTAAAAAAATTATTGATAAAAGAGATCCTATGATATGGGATATTTTGGAAAATGTTTTAAGAGGACATCCCATATTATTGAATAGAGCTCCTACTTTACATAGATTGGGTATTCAAGCTTTTCAACCAAAATTAATAGAAGGAAAAGCTATTCAATTGCATCCTTTAGTTTGTGCTGCTTTTAATGCAGATTTTGATGGAGATCAAATGGCAGTTCATTTGCCTTTGTCATATGGAGCAATTTTGGAAGCTCAACTTTTAATGTTAGCTTCTCAAAACATATTAAATCCTGCTAATGGCTCTCCAATTACAGTTCCTTCTCAGGATATGGTATTAGGATTATATTATATGACGAAACCTTTATTATCAGATTCTAAAAATAAAGTCAAAGGAGAAGGACTTGTTTTTTATTCACCAGAAGAAGTTGAAATTGCATATAATCAAGGAGTAGTTGATTTGCATGCTTTGGTTAAAGTAAAAGTCAATATTCGTGAAGAAGATAAATTTTCTAACAAATTAATAGAAACTACTGTCGGTAGAATTTTATTTAACCAAGTCGTTCCCAGTCAGGTAGGTTTTATCAATGAATCTCTTACAAAAAAATCATTAAGAGAAATCATAGGAAAAATATTGCATCTTACAGACGTTCCTACTACTGCCAATTTTCTAGATGATATTAAAGAGTTAGGTTTTTATAACGCATTCAAAGGAGGTCTTTCTTTTGGATTGGGTGATATTATTATTCCTGATAATAAAAAAGATATGGTATATCATGCAATCAAACAGGTAGATAATGTAAAAATGAATTACAATATGGGATTGATAACAAATAATGAGCGTTATAATCAAGTTATTGATATATGGACAAATACTAATGCTATGCTTACAGAAAAAGTAATGAAATATATGCGGGAAGATAGACAAGGATTTAATCCTGTATATATGATGTTAGATTCTGGAGCAAGAGGTTCTAAAGAACAAATACGTCAGCTTTCTGGAATGCGTGGATTAATGGCAAAACCTCAAAAAGCGGGATCTTCTGGAGGAGAAATTATTGAGAACCCTATTTTATCCAATTTTAGGGAAGGTCTTTCTATCTTGGAATATTTTATATCCACTCATGGTGCTCGAAAAGGATTAGCTGATACAGCATTAAAAACAGCAGACGCTGGGTATCTTACAAGACGTTTAGTTGATGCTGCGCAAGATGTAATTATTAAAATGGAAGATTGTAACACTTTACGTGGATTAGAAATATCTGCATTGAAAAAAAATGAAGAAATAGTAGAAACTTTGTTTGATAGAATTTTAGGTCGTATATCTTTAAATGATGTTTATCATCCAAAAGATGATCTATTGATAGTCTCTTCTGGGGATATGATTGATGAAAAAATAGCGAGAACAATTGATAAATCTGGAATTGAAATGGTGGAAGTCCGATCTCCTTTAACTTGTGAAGCAAAAATGGGGATTTGTTCTAAATGTTACGGTCGTAATTTATCAACAGGAAAAATAATTCAAAAGGGAGAAGCTGTAGGTGTTATAGCAGCACAATCTATTGGAGAACCAGGGACTCAGTTAACATTGCGTACTTTTCATGTTGGAGGAACAGCAGGAAATATAACGGAATCTTCACAAATAAGAGCTAAATATGATGGAATTATAGAATTTGAAGACTTAAAATTTGTAAGAACAAAAAAAAATTCTAAAAAAATAAGAATAGTTGTTTCTAGATCTACAGAAATGAAGCTTTTTAATCAAAAAAAATCATCTATTTTAATGGTTAACAATATTCCTTATGGAGCTTCTTTATATGTAAAGCATGGAGATCAATTAAAGACAGGAGATATAATTTGTAAATGGGATTTATACAATGCAGTTATTGTTGCAGAATTTTCTGGAATTATATCTTATCAGCATTTAGAACAAGGTGTTACTTTTCAAGTAGAAATAGATGAACAAACTGGTTTTCAAGAAAAAGTAATCACAGAGGTAAGAAATAAAAATTTAGTTCCAACATTAAAAATATTGAATGATAAAAACGAAGAATTGAAAGTGTATAATCTTCCGGTAGGAGCTCATTTAATGGTAGAAGACGAAGAAAAAATAGATGTAGGTAAAATTTTGGTTAAAGTTCCCAGAAAATCAGCAAAATCTGGAGATATTACAGGTGGATTACCTCGTTTATCTGAATTATTTGAAGCACGTAATCCTTCTAATCCAGCTGTAGTTTCAGAAATGGATGGAATAGTAAGCCACGGAAAAATTAAAAGAGGAAATAGAGAAATTATTGTAGAATCTAAAACAGGTGAAGTCAGGAAATATCTTGTCAAATTATCTAATCAAATACTTGTTCAAGAAAATGATTATGTAAAAGCAGGAATGCCTTTATCCGATGGTGCTGTAACTCCTAATGATATTTTAAATATAAGAGGACCTAGAGCTGTTCAAGAATATTTAGTTAAAGAAATACAGGAAGTATATCGTTTGCAAGGAGTGAAAATTAATGATAAACATTTTGAAGTTATTGTTTTACAAATGATGAGAAAGGTAGAGGTTATAGATGTGGGTGATACTAAGTTTTTAGAAGGAAATATTGAATATAAAGATGATTTTATAGAAGAAAATGATAGAATCTCTCGTATGAAAGTAGTTGAAGATTATGGAGATTCAAAAATTTTTAAAAATGGAGATATTATTAATTATAGAGATTTAAGAAATGAAAACTCCGTTTTAAAATATAAAAATAAAAAATTGATAAAAACTAGAAATGCTACTTCTGCTACAGCTAGACCAATATTACAAGGAATAACAAGAGCGGCTTTACAGACTAAATCTTTTATATCTGCAGCTTCATTTCAGGAAACAACAAAAGTTCTAAGTGAAGCAGCTATAAGTAGTAAAACAGATTATTTATATGGATTAAAGGAAAATGTTATAGTGGGACATAAAATCCCTGCAGGAACTGGATTAAGAGAATATGAAAATATTTCGACAGAGATTTTATAAAATTCATTTATTTTTTCCATTGATTTTTTATATATGCTGTTTTATTGAAAATAATTTTATTAATGGTTGAATCTTCTACATAAAAATAACCAATTCTTTGAAACTGAAAATGGTCTCCTTTTTTCGCCTTTTTTAAATAAGGTTCTGCATATCCTATGATTTTATCTTTTGATTTTGGGTTGATACATGTATCAAAATCTATATCCGGATTTCTTTTCAAAAAAAGAGGATTATACAAATTAATTTCTATAGGGAAAGAATGTTTTATAGAAACCCAGTGTAAAGTGCTTTTTGTTCTTCCTCTTTCTTTTGTTTTTTCTTTTTTTCCAGATTTGCTTTTTGGATCATAAGAGCAGTGTATTTCTTTGATTTCTCCTTTATAATTTTTGATTATTGAATTAGCCTTTATAATGTAAGCATTTTTAAGTCTTACTTCTTTTCCAATACTAAGACGAAAAAAATTTTTCCTTTGTTTCTCTAAAAAATCGTCTTTTTCAATATATAAAAATTTAGAAAAAGGGACTTTTCTATTTCCGAAATTAGGATTTTCCGGATTATTTTCTGATTCTATCCATTCGGTAGTATTCATGGAATAATTATCAATAATTAATTTAATTGGATGAAAAACTACCATCACTCTAGGAGCTATTTTATTTAAATGTTCTCTAATCCAAAATTCTAAAAGAGATATATCAATGATATTATTTCTTTTTGTAATTCCTACTTTATGAACAAAATTTTTTAAAGATGTTGAAGTATATCCTTTCCGACGTAATCCAGATATTGTTAATATACGTGGATCATCCCAAGATTGAATTATTTTTTTTTCAATTAAATATTGAATTTTTCTCTTGCTAGTTATAGTATGACTTAAATTTAATCTTGAAAATTCTATTTGTTTAGGTCTTATTTTCTCATTATCATAAATTTGATCTAAATACCAATTATATAATGGACGTCTATTTTCAAATTCTAATGAGCATAAAGAATGTGATATTTGTTCAATATAATCACATTGACCATGAGTCCAATCGTAAGTAGGATAAATACACCATTGATATCCAGTTCTGTGATGTTTTTTTTGCAAAATTCTATACATAATCGGATCTCTCATATTCATATTTTGAGAATCCATATTAATTTTAGCTCTTAAAACACAAGATCCTTCCTTAAAAAAGCCGTTTTTCATTCTTTCGAACAAATACAAATTTTCATCTGTAGATCTATTTCTATAATTACTATTGATTCCAGTCTCAAAAGGACTTTTTCTTTGAAATTGGATGATTTTTTGAGATTGATCATCCACATAAGCTTGATTTCTCTTAATTAAGATCACTGCCCATTTATAAAGTTGATAAAAATAATCTGAAGCATAACTTTCCATATCCCATTTAAATCCTAAAAAAAGAATGTCTCTTTTTATAGATTCTATAAAATTCCGATTTTCTACAATCGGATTAGTATCATCAAATCTTAAGTTAACTGGTGATTTATATTTTTTCCCCAACTCAAAATTGAGACATATAGCTTTCACATGTCCAATATGAAGATATCCATTTGGTTCAGGAGGAAAACGAAATCTAATTTTCTCAATAGGAAACCCTTTTTTTATATCTTCCTCTATAATTCTTTCAATAAAATGTAGATGTAATTCTATCCCAATAAATAATTAGAAATCAATTCTAATGCGAATATAATTAATTTTTTGAAAAAGATATATTTTTGTCGTGTTATTTTAATAGTTGGAACTTGAATTATTTAGAAACTGTTCAATGGATTTTTAAACGTCTTCCAATTTATCAAACATCAGGATTGAAATCATACAAACCAGGTTTGAAAAGAATACAAAATTTTTGTTCTCATTTAGGAAATCCTCAAAATTTTTTTAAAAGCATACATGTAGGCGGAACAAATGGAAAAGGCTCTACAGTACACATGTTATCTTCTATTCTTCAAGAAGAAGAATATAGAATTGGGTTATTTACTTCTCCTCATTTAATAGACTTTAGAGAGAGAATTACCTGTAATGGAGTTTTAATAGAAAAAGATTTTATTATTGATTTCGTTAGAAAAAATCAAAAATTTATAGAAAAAGAAAAAATTTCATTTTTTGAAATGAATACAGCTTTGGCTTTTCAATATTTTAAAGAAAAAAAAGTAAATATAGCAATTATTGAGGTAGGTATGGGGGGGCGCTTAGATTCCACTAATCTTATAATTCCCGAAATATCTGTCATCACCAATATTAGCATAGACCATACAGAAACTCTAGGAAATAGCAAATTAAAAATTGCTTTGGAAAAAGCAGGAATCATTAAGAAAAATGTCCCAGTAATAATAGGAAGTCAAATATCAAAAAATATACAATTCCTTTTTATTAAAGAAGCTTTAAAAAAGAACGCTCCCATTTATTTTTCTGTAAAAAAAAAGGAGGATTTTAAGTATGAAATGCCTTTTGAAGCAGATTATCAGGATTTAAATAGAAGTATTGTATTAAAAATTGTGACTATTCTAAATAGTAGGAAAAATATATTTGTATCTGATCAATCTATAAAAAAAGGATTAAAAAATGTAATAAAAAATACAAATTTTAAAGGACGTTGGCATATTTTACAGAAAGACTATCCAAAGATTATTTGTGATATAGCTCATAATGAAAAAGGGATATATATGATCAATCATCAATTAAAAAAAGAATCTTATGATAAATTGCATTTGGTTTTAGGTTTTGTGAGAGAGAAAAAAGTAGGAAAATTATTAAAACATTTTCCAATTGAATCTTTCTATTATTTTTGTCAACCTAAAATTGATAGAAAATTTCCTATTTATGATCTAAAAATATTGGTATATCAAATGTTCCAAGATCGCAGAAAAATAAATTTTTATGATTCTGTAGAAAAAGCTTTTTTATCTGCTAAAAGAAAAGCTAATAAAAATGATCTAATCCTAATAAGTGGAAGTACGTTTATTGTATCTGAAGTTTTATTATATTATAAAAATTTTTTTCTTACATTTGAGTAAGTGAATAGAAGGGCAATTAGCTCAGTTTGGTTTAGAGCATCTGTTTTACAAGCAGGGGGTCACTGGTTCAAATCCAGTATTGCCCACTCTTTTTAAAATAAAATTAAAAATTTTTTGTTTTTCTTTTGGATGAAACCATGTAACAGAAGAATCTTTCCTATACCAAGTTAATTGTCTTTTTGCATATCTCCTAGTATTTATTTTTATTTTCTCTATGGTTTCATTTAAACAATTTTTTTCTTTATAAAAAAATTCAAAAATTTCTCTATAACCTATAGTTTGTAAACTATTTAAATTTCTATAACAGTAATAGCGTTTTGCTTCATCTAAAAGACCTTTTTTAATCATATTTTCTACTCTATCATTTATTCTAGAATAGATTTCATATCTAGACATGATCAATCCTATTTTAATAATCAAAAAATTTCTTTTTTTTAGTCTTTTTTTCAAAAAAAAGGAAGGAGAAAAACCTGTAGACTTTACTATTTCCAAATATCGTATTATACGTCTGGGGTTATGAATATCTATTATTAATTTATCTTGTTTTTTAAATTTTTTCAATTCATTTTGCAAAAAAGATATTCCCTTTTTTTTAAAATGAAAAATCAAATCATTTCTAATATTTAAGTTTATTTCAGGTAAATAAGATAAACCTTCTGTTATAGCTTTTTCATACAATCCAGAACCTCCTACCAGAATCAAAATAGAATATTTTTCAAATAATTTATAAATTTTTTCTAAACAGTCTATTTCAAAAAGTTTTGCATTATAAATTTGATGAATATTTAAATGTCCTATAAAATGATGAGGAACTTTAGAAAGTTCTTTTTCTGTAGGCATTGAAGTCCCTATCCTGAGTTCTTTATAAAATTGTCTAGAATCACAAGATAAAATTTCAGTTTTTAATTTTTCAGCCAAAAATAATGAAATAAAAGTTTTTCCAACACATGTTGGCCCTAAAATAAAAATAACAAATTTTTTATTCAATATTGAGGTGTATTTAATTTAGATAATTTAGTATACATCCAATAATCTGCTAAAACTAAAGCAATCATAGATTCAACAATGGGAATGGCTCTTGGTAAAACACAAGGATCATGTCTCCCCTTTCCTTCCATAAGGACAAAATTACCATTCCTATCTATAGTTTTTTGTTTTTGCATTATTGTCGCTACAGGTTTAAAAGCTACTCTAAAATAAATATCCATTCCATTTGATATTCCACCTTGTATTCCTCCTGATAAGTTTGTTTTAGTTTTTCCATTTTTATAAAATAGATCATTATGTTGAGAACCGGTTAATTTAGTTCCATAAAATCCACTTCCATATTCAAACCCTTTCACTGCATTAATTGAAAGCATCGCTTTTCCCAATTCAGCATGTAATTTATCAAAAACTGGTTCTCCTATCCCTATTGGGACATTTTGAATCACAGAAGTAATAGTTCCACCTATTGTATCTCCTTTATTTTTTATCTTTTGAATTTTATATATCATTTTTTCCGCAATAGATGGATCAGGACATCTTATAGGATGTCTTTCTATGGATTTTCTGGATAAATCTAATTCTTTATAAGATTTATTAATGGAAATATCTCCTACAGAAGAAACATAAGATGTAATTTTTATATCTTTTATTAATTGTTTTGCTATAGCTCCAGCCACCACTCTACATATTGTTTCTCTGGCAGAAGAACGTCCTCCTCCTCTATAATCTCTGATTCCATATTTATTTTCATATGTAAAATCTGAATGAGATGGACGATAAATATTCTGAATATGTTTATAATCATCAGATTTATGATCTTTATTATAAATAATAAAACCAATAGGAGTCCCTGTTGTTTTATTCTCAAAAATTCCAGATAAAAAATTTACTTGATCAGGTTCATTCCTTTGAGTCACTATAGATGATTGCCCCGGTTTTCTCCGATTTAATTCATATTGAATTTCATCAAAATTTAATTCCAAACCAGCTGGACATCCATCAATAACACCTCCTAAAGCCGACCCATGACTTTCTCCAAAAGTACTAATTCTAAATAATTTACCAAAAATGTTTCCTGCCATATATCACAATTTTAGTTTTTAATCTCTATAGAAATAGGTCTTCCTAAATGATTGATTCTACTCATTCCTATTAATATTTTATTTCTATAACGTTTTTCTACTTCAAACAATGAAGAATTTGATAAAATTTCTATATGTCCAATATGAATACGTGAATTCTTAACTGCTTGATTAATTAGATTGATTAATCCTAATTTTGTTAAATTGTCTTTAGAGCCTCTATTCAAAAATAGTTTGGAAAAAGATTCTTTTCTTGATTTTTTTGACCTTGAAAAAAGTTTTTTTTTGTAATTAACAGTAATATTATTATTAGGATTTATATCCTTAGAATTTTTATAATAATTTATAAAACGATTAAATTCAATCCAAGAAAAACGTTTTATCAACTCTTCTTTGTCAAAAAACTCTAAATTTTTTTGTATTTCAGGAAGAAATCTTTTTATTAATTGTTCGTCTACAACTACTTTTTTGACTTTTTCTATAAAATAAAGAAGTTGTTTTTCGCAAATCTCTTTTCCATTAGGAACCATAACTCGTTCAAAAGTTTTTCCAATTTTTCTTTCAAACTCTTTTAAATTTCTAGTTTCTTTGGTGTGTATAATACAAACAGAAATTCCAGAGTTTCCAGCCCTTCCAGTACGACCACTTCTATGTAGATAAATCTCACTTTCTTTTGGAATGTTATAATTTATTACGTGAGTTATATTATGAATGTCTAATCCACGTGCCGCTACATCCGTAGCAACGAGAAATTGCAAATTTTTGTTTCTAAATCTATTCATTACAGATTCACGTTGTGTTTGTGAGAGATCTCCATATAAAGCGTCAGCATTATAACCATCTTTTATGAGTAGTTCAGCTATTTCTTTAGTTTCTTTTTTTGTACTACAAAATATAATTCCATAAATATCAGGATTAATGTCTACAATTCTTTTTAAAGCTAAATATTTTTTGTTTAAATGACCTACTACATAATAAATATGCTTTACATCATCAGATCCAATATTTTTTTGACCTGTAATTATTTCCACGGGATCCGTTAAATAAGTATGAGCAATGACATTCATATATTTGGACATTGTTGCTGAAAAAAGAAGACTTTGTCTTTTTTTTGGTAACATATTTATTATGTAATCTAACTCTTCTTTAAACCCCATATTTAGCATTTCATCCGCTTCATCAAGAATCAAATATTTAATTTTTTCAAGATGCAATTTCTTTCTTTTTATTAAATCAATAATTCTACCAGGAGTTCCTATTATAATGTGTGTTTTATTTTGCAAGGATTTAATTTGATAATCGATATTTGCTCCTCCATACAAAGGAATAATTTTAATTAACGATAAAAACTTAGAAAAACGACAGAGATCACGAGTAATTTGTATACAAAGCTCTCTTGTAGGACATAAAATAAAAGCTTGAGGGATACTCTGATCAAAATTTACATTTTGAATGATTGGTAATCCGAAAGCGGCTGTTTTTCCAGTTCCTGTTTGAGCTAATGCTATGATATCTCTTTCTGAAGAAAGTAAGAATGGAATAACTTTTTCTTGTACAGGTGTAGGATATTTAAAGCCAATATCTTCTAAAGCTTTAAGAATATTGTTGTTAAAAAAATTGTATTCTTTAAATGTTTTTTTCATAAAAGAATGGTTAAAAAATTAAAAAATGATATTTTTTAATTTTTCACTTATTATATCAACAAATATAGATAATTATTATTAACTATGATTATTTAATTGAATATTAGTTGTTTATTATATTTTCTCTCGCGAGTTTTTTAGTTATAGTTTCATACCTTATAAAAAGTAATATAGCTGATACAGTAAGTCCTAATCCTAATCCAATCCATATTCCGATCCCTCCTATTCGAACAGATAAAAACCAAGCTGTAGGCAAAGCTATAATCCAATAGGAAAAAAAACTAATCCACATAGGAATATGAACATCTTGTAACCCTCTTAAAGCACCAGTAATGATTCCTTGTAATCCATCAGACAATTGAAAAAAACTAGCAATAACAATCATTTTTTCTGCAATTTGAATTACCTCGTAATCATTTTTTATATAGATATAAGGAATATATTCCCGAAATAAAAAAAAGAAAAAACTGCAAATTAACATAAAAACAACTCCCATGAAAAGAATAGATTTTCCTATTCTTCTTAACTCAGAATAATTTTTTAAAGCAAACTGATTTCCTATTCTTACTGTGGCAGCTACAGAAAGACCTGTATTTAGAAGAAAGGTAGACGATACTAAACTGACAACAATTTGATGCGCCGCCAAGACTTTAATTCCATATTTTCCTGATATAAAAGAAGAAACAGAAAAAGCGCTCATTTCAAATAACATATGCAATCCAGAAGGAATCCCTATTTTGAGTATTCTTTTTAAATATTTTTTTTTCAAAAAAAAATATTTAAAATGATTATAGTAATTATGGACTTTTCTATGTCTATATAATAAAACCAGAATTCCTATTAACATAATTATACGAGATATTAAGGTTGAATAAGCTACTCCTACAGTTCCTAATTTAGGAAAACCATAGAAACCGTTAAGAAATGCATAATTTAATATAATGTTAATAAAAGCTGCGCCCCAAGTAACGAAAAGACCTGGAAATACTAAGGATAAACCTTCCGAAAATTTTCTAAAAACTTCAAATATCATCCATGGAATAAAAGAAACAGCTATTATTTTTAAAAAAGATATAGTTTCACTCAATATTTCTTTAGGTTGTCCTAAATAAGGGAGAATACAAGAAAAAACGTGTATTATCCCATACATAAATATGGATAAAAAAAAATTGATAATTAATCCATGATAAAAAATAATAGCACCTTTTTTATATTCTTGTTTAGCATCTATGGATGCTATTAGAGAAGAAATAGCAGTAGATATTCCCAATCCAAAAATGACTGTAATAAAAAAAACAGCATTGGCTAATGAAACTGAAGATAAAGCTTTTTTCCCCAAAAACCCAACCATAATATTATCAGATAAACCTACACATATAACTCCTAATTGTGTAAAAAACACAGGAGTTGCTAACAAAAAATTTTTTTTAATATGTATTGAATATGTTTCGTTTTTTTTGATAAAACTAATATTTGAAATGATTCATTTTTGAATTCTTAGAAATGTTGATTATGAATTGAATAAAAATTAATTATTTTTAATATTTATAAAGGGGGATTTTACTATTTTAATAGGAATCTTCTTTTTTCTTATTGAAAGAAAAATAGAACCAGTTTTTGGTGTTTGATTCCACAAATATCCTAATCCAATACCTTTTTTTAAAACTGGAGAAAAAATTCCAGAAGTTACATTTCCAATAATATTATCATCTTTATCTATTAACGAGTATCCTTGTCTTGGAATTTTTCCTTTTTCTTCTACAACAAAAGATATAAATTTTTTATGTTCTCCTTTCTTTTTTTGTTTTTGTAGTATTTCTCTTGAAAGAAATTCTTTTTCAAATTTTATGATCCAAGATAAACCGGCTTCTATAGGAGTTATTTCTTCAGAAATATCTTGTCCATATAAACGATATCCCATTTCTAATCTTAAAGAGTTTCTGCTTGCTATTCCGCAAGGAATTATTTTATTTTTTTCGATTTCTAGAATATCATTCCATATTTTTTCCGCATATTCATTAGGAATATAAATTTCCACACCTTTAGATCCTGTATATCCAGTACAAGAAATCAATACGTTTTGAATTCCTGAAAATTCTCCTATTTCGAAATTATAAAAAGGAATCATTTTCAATGGTATATTAGTTAATTTTTGAATATAAACTAATGATAGTGGCCCTTGAACAGCCAACAGTGAATAATCTTGAGAAGAATCTATGAATTCTATGTTATAAGCATTTTTTTTTATATGATGACTTATCCATTTTTTATTTTTTTCGATATTAACTGCATTAACTATAAGTAATAATTTTTTTTCAGAAATCTTATAAATCACTAAATCATCTATAATTCCTCCATGATTATTAGTGAAACAACTATATTGAGCTTGTCCTATTTTTATTTTGGACAAATCATTTGTGGTTAAATATTGAACTAGATCCATGGAATTTTTTCCATTCAAAATGAACTTTCCCATATGACTAACATCAAAAACTCCAGAAGTATTTCTTACAGCCATATGCTCTATTAAAGAAGAAGTATATTGAAGAGGCATGCAAAATCCAGAGTAATCAATCATTTTAGCGCCTAAACGTATGTGATTTTCATACAAAACTGTTTTTTTCAAATTATTTTCCATCATATTCTACAAAATTATTTTCCGTTTCGTATAAAGTGATTTTCAAATCAAAATTAGAAGATATTCTTTTATTTATTTTATTCCACATGAAAATAACAATATTTTCTGCAGTTGGATTTACAGAAGAAAATTCTTTCAAATCTAAATTGATATTTTTATGATCAAAAAGTTCTTCTATTTCATCACGAAGAATATCCCTTAATTTATGCAGATTAAGAACGAATCCTGTTTCTATATCAACTTCTCCTGTGACACTGGCTATATATTCATAATTGTGTCCATGATAATTTAAATATGCACATTTTCCAAATATTTCTATATTTTTTTGATAATCCCAATGTTTATTGTAAAGTCTGTGTGCCGCACTAAAATATCCTTTTCTGCTTATGGTTGCTTTCATGATTTAATGAATATTTAACTGATTTATATAATTTTTCAGAATAATTTTTAACCAAATTGTATAAGAATCTGGATAAATATGAACATTTTTAATTAATTCATTTAAAGAAGTCCATTTCCAATTATCAACTTCTTTCCAATTTATAATTGGAGATTTTTCATAACAACCAACAAAAACATGATCTAATTCGTTTTCTATCAAACCATTACTAAAATATTCATAATAAGTAAAACAAAATTTTTGTTCTAAAAAACAATCAAAACCCATTTCTTCTATTAAACAACGATGAGCTGCTGTTAAGACCGATTCATTCTTTCTAGGATGGCTACAACATGTATTAGTCCAAAGTAAAGAAGAATGATATTTTATTGAAGATCTTTTTTGTAACATTAAATCATTTTTTGGATTAAAAATAAATACAGAAACAGCACTATGAAAAAGTCCTTCTGAGTGAATTTTTTCTTTTTTTTCAAATCCAATAATCTGATTTTCTTTTCCTATCAAAGGAATAAAGTCTTCATCTAGTATTTTATTTTTATCCTTCATATTCATTAATTTTAATTCTTATTTAAACAAAATAATGTAATGTGGAAAATTAGACCAAAAGATTATCTTTAATTTATTTTCGACGATGAAAAAAAGAATTAAAGAATTATTAAATGAATTAAATAATTTAAAAAAAAAAACATTGATAAGTGAAATGCGCATTCAGTTTATTTTTTTATCTACAGAGTTAGATTTTTTAATAGCAAAAATGCCAATAAATAATAAAATTCTACAACCTTTTGGTTTTTTGCATGGAGGAGCTACAATCACTTTGGCTGAAAGTGTAGGGTGTTCTTTATCTTTTATCAATCTTAAAAATGCAACAAAAAATGCAGAAAAAAACAATTTTAATGTTTTTAACATTGAAATTGCTGCCAATCATATTCTATGTATAAAAAAAGGAATTTTACTTGCTAAAGCTAAAATTTTTCATAAAGGAAAAACTTTACATGTTATTAAAATTGATGTTTATAATGAAAAAAAAAATCTCATTAGTTTTTGTAAAATGACTAATATTATAATTAAAAAGAAATAAATATGTTTCAAAAAATCAGTCTTTTTTCTTTATATAAAAAAGTTATAAAAAATTATTGGGACCAAAATCAATTTGTTCTATTTAGAAAGCCTTACGAAAGGAAAGTTTTTTTTTATTCTCATTATAATTCTAAAGGAAAAATATTTTTCCTAATTCAAGATTTTGATCATAATTGCACAATCAAAATCGTTCCAAAAAAAGTTTATTATGCAGATATACAGAGTCCCTCTTCTGTAAAAGAAACTTATAAAGATAATTATTTCCTTTTAACTTACTCTTCAGAGTATAAAAATTTAATTCAAAAAGCAGTAGAAGAAATTAGAAAAGGGCACTTTAAAAAAGTGGTTTTATCCAGATCTATAAAAATTTCTTTTCACAATTTTTATTTTAAGAAAACTTTTCAAAAGTTAATTTTTTCTTATCCAAATGCTTTAATCAGTCTTTGGTATAATGTTCATCATGGATTTTGGATAGGATGTTCTCCAGAATTGCTAATGAAATCTCATAAAAATAAATTTAAAACAGTTCCTTTAGCAGGTACTGTTTGGGATCAAAAAAAATGGACTAAAAAAGAAATAGAAGAGCATAAAATTGTAATAAAATATATTACTCATTTATTAAAGTTTTATAAAGGATCCATTTTATTAGAAAAAACTAAAACAGTAGAAATGGGTCGTTTAAAACATTTGGAAACTCCAATTTTTTTTTCTTTTTTGGAAGAACCTGATTATTATGAAATATTAGATAGACTACATCCTACTCCTTCTATATGTGGATTCCCTAAAAAAGAATCTTTAGATTTTATTCAAAAATATGAAGGATATAAAAGAAATTTTTATACAGGATACATTGGTCCCGTAAATAAAGAGAACATGGAGTTATATCTTAATTTGAGATGTGCAAGAATTAAAGAAGATAAAAAAGAAATAACTTTGTATGCTGGAAGCGGAATCACTATGGATAGTAATATAGATCAAGAATATATAGAAACAGAAAAAAAAGTCAAAAATATTTTATCTCAACTTATTTTTAAATAATTTTTTTCTTTCTATGAAAAGGCCTTATAATTAAACGTACGCTTTTATTATAATGGAAATATTGAATAATCCAATTTGTTAAGGCTATTGTTCTATTTCTAAAACCAACTAAACTGACTAGATGAATAAACATCCATACAATCCATGCTAAAAAACCTTTTAATTTAAAATAGGGAAAATCACATACAGCTTTATTTCTCCCAATAGTGGCCATAGATCCTAAATTTTTGTAAATAAAAGGAGGAATGTTTTTTTGATCTGAAAAATGATTAAAATATTCAGATAAATAATTCCCTTGTTGAATAGCAGGTTGAGCGGTCATAGGATGACCGTTAGGATATGACTTCATATAAGCAACGTCTCCAATAGCAAAAATATTTTTGTATTTTATAGTTTTAAGGTAGTTGTCGACCAATATCCTATGTCCTTTTATGTCTTCTTTTAAAAATCCTTTTATTATAGCTCCTTTGACCCCTGCAGCCCATATAACGTTAGAAGATTCTATTCTTTTATTTTTTTCTATAAAAACTACTTTTCCATCATAATCTTTAACTAAACAATTTAACCAAATGATTACCCCTAATTCTTTTAAATTTTTATAAGCTTGTTTTGCTGATTTTTCAGACATTCCATCTAAAAGCCTGGGAGAAGCTTGCAACAAGTGAATATTCATAGATTGAATATTTAAATCAGGATAATCATGTGGAAGTACATATTTTTTCATTTCAGCTAAAGCTCCAGCAAGTTCTACACCTGTAGGGCCTCCTCCTACAATAACAAAAGTCATAAGTCTTTCTTTTTCTTTATCATCTTTTGTTAGCAGAGCAGATTCAAAATCTTGCAAAATGAGACTTCTAAGATCTAGAGCTTCTGGAATTGATTTCATTGGCAAAGAGAAAGATTCAATGTTTTTATTCCCAAAGTAATTGGTAACAGATCCTGTAGACATAATTAAATAATCATAAGACAAATCGCCTACGTTGGTATAGATTTTCTGCTTTTCTGTATTGATATAATGAACATAAGCTAATCTGAAAAAAAAGTTTTTTGTCTTTTTGATAATATTTCTGATAGAATGTGCTATAGAATCCGGTTCTAACCCTGCTGTAGCTACTTGATATAGCAATGGCTGAAAAGTATGATAATTATTCTTATCTATAAGAATAACCTGAAATTTATCTCTTCTTAGTTTTTTTGCGACTTGCAAACCAGAAAATCCGGCTCCAATAATCACGACTCTTTTTAGATTATTTATTTTTGGAATATTCATAGTCAAAAATTTGACACATAAGCTAAATTTATATATATTTTCATTTTAATTGATGGATTAATAATTTTGTTAAAAAAAAGATTCTAATGACTTACTATTTAATTATTGGCACTACTTTTTTAGTAAGTGTTATTGTTAATGCAATTTTAAAAAAGAAATTCAAAGAATATTCTAAAATTCATTTGCATTCTTGTATGAGTGGAAAAGAAGTAGCGAAAAAAATGTTAACAGACAATGGAATTACTGATGTTCATGTTCTTTCAGTCGAAGAAGATCTGACTGATCATTATAATCCTCTAAACAAAACAATAAATTTAAGTGAAAAAGTTTACAATGGAAGATCAGCAGCTTGCGCGGCTGTAGCAGCTCATGAATGTGGGCACGCGATACAACACAAGTTAGGTTATAATTTATTAAAGATACGGAATCATTTAGTGTCTATTCTGAATTTTAGTTCTAAATTCACTAATTTAGCCATAATGTCGGGTTTAACTATTTTTTACAGTTCAGGAGGAAAAGATTCTTTTATTCTTAAATTAGGAATAGGATTGTTTTTATTCGTAATTCTTTTTTCTTTTATAACTTTACCAATAGAATTTGATGCAAGCAATAGAGCCTTGACTTGGATGAGAAACAAAAATATAGTTAATTATCAAGAATATAATAAGGCAAAGGAATCTTTAAATTGGGCTGCTATGACTTATGTGGTTTCTGCTTTAGGCAGTTTAGCTCAACTGATATATTTTTTATCTTTTTTCACAAATACAAGTAGAAAAGATGAACAGATCTAATTGTTTTTTTTCTTTTTTCTAGCGTTTCTTGGATTTGGACGAAGTTTTCCATAAGTTTTGTTTCTTATTTTTCCTTTTTTAGTTTTTTTATCTCCTTTTCCCATATTGATTTTTGTATAAATTTTCGAGTAATTTATGTATTATATCTGCTTTTTTTTGTAAAAAAGTTGCAGATGAATAGTTATTAATAATAAAATGAGATTTTTTTTCTCTTTTCTTGTTAGAAATTTGATTTTTTAGACGATTTATAATTTGATTTTCATTTAAATTATCTCTTTTTATGATTCTTTCAATCATATTTTCTACGGATGAAGTTACAGTGATAATAATATCACATTCTTTATAACTTCCACTTTCAAATAATATAGCAGATTCTTTTATAACATATAGAGTTTTTTTCTGTACAGAAGAAATCCAATTTTTAAAATCAATTGAAATCCATGGATGGACGATAGAACATAGTAATTTTAATGCAGAAGAATTGTTGAAAACAATTTTAGATAAGTAGGTTGTATTAATTTTTTCTTTTTTATAAGAGTCTTTTCCAAAATGTTTAATAACATTTTTTTTGATAATTTTTGTTTGATTCATTAATATTTTCCCCCTTTTATCTGAACAGTAAACAGGGATTCCTTTTTTTTTGAAGAAAGAAGAAAATAAACTTTTTCCAGATCCCATTTTTCCCGTTATTCCTATCAAAAAAAATTTCATTTTTTTTCCTGTTTTTCATCTTGTTTATTCAAAGTTTCATTATAACGTAATTGAGTAAGTTCCTTTGAAACTGTATTTTTTTCAAGTTTTATTTTTCCTGTAACAGTTTCTAGGATACAAAAGTTATCTGCAATTTCTATGATTTTTCCGTGCATTCCCGAATTGGTTACTATATAATTTCCTTTTTTTAGATTGTCCTGAAATTTTCTTTCAATTTTTTGTTTTCGTATTTGAGGGCGTATCATAAAAAAATAGAATATAATAAAAATCAATGCAAACATCCAAATAGTATTTGCAATAGAATTTTGTTGCAATAAAAAAAACATAAAATAACATTTAAAGTTTAGAAATGAGATTGTCAGACTTATTTACATAAGTCCTTTTCCTATTTTGAATATTTTATTTTTTTTATGTAAAAGTTTAAATATTTGATCTAATATCCCATTAATAAAAATTTTACTTTTTTCCATACAAAATATTTTTGTTATTTCTATATATTCATTCATAGTGGCTTTCGGAGGTATATTTGGAAAATATAAGAACTCACAAATAGCCATTTGCAATATAATTAAATCTATAATAGCTATTCTTTTTATATCCCAGTTATTTGATATATCATTAATTAAATTATTAAATTCATTTTTGTGAAAAATAGTATTTCTATATAAATCAATAATGAATTTTTTATTTTCATTATTTTTGTAAATGTTATATAATTTAAAATTTTGAGGAGTAGAATGTTTTATAAACCGTAAAGTTTTGCAAACCATGGTATGAGCTATACATAAATTTTCTTTTCCATTAATATATAGATCTTCTATGTATCCTATCAGTTTTTTATTGGGAATCACGATGTTTTTATAATACTTTATAAGAAATTTTTTTTCTTCTTCAAAAGAAGTACAAGGTTTATCAAAATATTTTTTGCAGACAATTGATTTTTGCATCTCTTGTAATAAAATAAAAATATATTCGTCTTGTTTTTTCCATAAAATTTTTCCTGAATTTTCTGTAGAACTATATTCTTCGATCAAATATTTATTATTAGACAGTATTTTAATTACGGAGTTATATGCAAATTTTTTTATTGGATCTGTGTTTTTTCCATTGTATAGATTTATTTTCAGAGCATTTTCTCTAATTTTCAAGATTAAAAAAAGAAGAGAGATATATAAATTATGCAATTCTTCAATGCTTTGAAGCATGTTTTTTTCAACTTTATTTGAATCCATTTTAGATAAATGTTGAGCATATAAAAATTGCAAACTTCTTATTCTGAAGTGTCGTCTTATTGACATTTTTTATTCATGGTGTTAATTTTTATACAGGAGGAGATTTTTGTACAATTATATAAATAAAAATCAAACTTAAAAAGTTTGTATTTTTGCATGTTATATGAGTGGTTTATTTGCTTTTAGCAAAAAATATTGTCAAAGATACAAATTACGTTTGTGTATAGGTTTTTTATTGATTCTAATATCAAATATTTTAACTCTTCTCCCTATTCCTTATATCGGAAAATCTATTAACACAATTAAAAATTTATTTATCAGTTTTTCAAATGCATCAAATTCTTTCTATTTAAAAAAAGAGATCTGTATTTATACTAGCATTATACTAATAGTTCCAATCATAGGAGGTTTTGTTAAATATCATATGCGACAATGTATTATAACAACATCTAGAATGATAGAATTTGATATAAAGAATGAAATTTTTTCACATTATCAAAGATTGAGTTTGTCTTTTTATAAGAAAAATTCAACAGGAGATTTAATGAACAGACTTACGGAAGATGTTTCTTTTATAAGACAATACATAGGTCCTGGAATAATGTATTTTGTAAACCTTTTTGTTCTTTTTTTCATGGTTTTTGTACAAATGTTACGAATTAACAAAATCATCACTTTTTATGTGATTTTGCCGATTCCTGTTCTTTTTGTTTCTATTTATTATATAAGTGTTTATATTACTAAAAAAAGTGAAAAAGTTCAAAGATATCAATCACTTATATGTTCTTTTATTCAAGATACTTTTTCTGGAATTCATGTTGTTAAATCATTTGTAGCAGAATCTTTTTTTCAAAATAAACATAAGAGAATTATATCTGAATATAAAAAAAGAAATATAGAATTAGCAAAAATAAATACTATTTTATCTTCTGTTATAATATTTTTCATAGGAACCAGTCATTTGTTAATTCTTTTTTTTGGAGGAAAAAAATATTTTGAAGGAGAGATAAGAGAGATAGGAACCATTGCTGAATTTTTTACATACATTAATGTATTGATTTTTCCTTTCATTATGTTGGGATGGGTCGTTTCTATTGTAGAAAGGGCTAAAGTATCACAAATTCGCATAAGTGAATTTTTAAAAGAAAAACCAGAAATTTTCAATAATAACTTGATAAAAACAAAAATTTTTGGAAAAGTTCAGTTTAAAGATGTTAGCTTCATTTATTATAAAAATAAAAATGATACAAAAAATCAAAATCATACAATTAGTAAAATCTCTTTTAGTCTCATGAAAGGAGGAACTTTGATTTTAACGGGAGAAACAGGATCAGGAAAGACAACTATAGGAAGATTAATATCACGTTTATATGATCCTCATAAAGGAGAAATATTAATAGATAATTTATCTTTGAAAAATCATAATTTATCTGATTTCAGAAACAATATAGGTTATGTTCCTCAAGAATCTTTTCTTTTTTCAGATTCAATTTACAATAATATTGCTTTGGGAAGCAGAAAAAAAGTAACTCAATGTAAAGTATATGAAGCGGCAAGGAAAGCTATGATAGAAGATGAAATCTTAAATTTTAAAAATGGATACGAAACAGTTATAGGAGAGAGAGGTATTACTTTATCTGGAGGACAAAAACAAAGAATATGCATAGCAAGAGCTCTTATAAGAAATCCAAAAATTCTTATATTTGATGATAGTTTTTCCGCTATAGACCAGAAAACTAGAAAGTTAATTATTAATTATATAAAAAAAGGAATGAGAAATAGTACCATTATTATTATCACTCATGATACTTCATATGTTTCTGATTTTGATTTATTTATTGTTTTAAAAGATGGAAAAATATCAAGAATAGAAAGTCAAAATATTTTGTTATAGAATTTTTTAAAAAAATTGATTTTGAATAATCATCCTACATTTTTTTTATTTAGATTTGCTTTATTAGGATTATAATATTTTTTGAAATGGACGAAAAAGAAAATATCAAAGAGAGAAATGAAATTTGTTCACGGACTCTAAAAACTGGTAGTCGCACGTATTTTTTTGATGCGAGAGAAACAAGAGCAGGAGATTATTACTTGACCATCACTGAAAGTAAGAAAAGCTTTTCTGAAACAGGAGAAGTTACTTATAAAAAACACAAAATCTATTTGTATAAAGAGGATTTTTCAAAATTCCAAAGTATACTTGATGATATGATTCGATTTATTATTAATGAGAAAGGAAGAGAAGTAATTTCGGAACGTCATCAGAAAGATTTTAAGAATCATACAACATATAATCAAAATCAGGGTCAAGAGGCAAAAGAGAGTCAAAAAAAAACGTCAGAAATAAAGGATTTCACAAATATTAATTTTGAGGATATTTAAGTGGAATGGATTGATAGTGGAGTGGAGTGACAACTGTTTATTTTGTTAAAGTTTAAGGTTAAAGTTGTTTTTTTTAAGAAGATAACAGAAATGGAGAACTATATGAATATAATGAATGATATTAATACTTTTATATTTGATGTAGATGGAGTATTAACAAATTGTACCTTGAATTTATTTCCAGATGGAAATATGGTTCGTCAAATGTTTGCTAAGGATGGATATGCTATGCAGTTAGCAAAAAAAAAAGGTTATAATTTGTGTATTATTACAAGTGGTTCTGATTTAATGGTTTTTAGACGTTTAAGAGGTTTGAATATCCGTTATATTTACCAAGGAGTTGATGACAAAAAGAAATATCTGGATGAGTATTGTAATATATTTAATATTGCAAAAAGGAAAGTTCTTTACATGGGAGATGATATTCCAGATATTGAAATTATGAAATCTGTAGCTTTACCTTGTTCTCCAATAGATGCAGTTCAAGAAGTTAAAAACATATCTAAATATGTTTCTCCGAGAAAAGGAGGAAGAGGGTGCGTGAGAGATGTAATTGAACAAACTTTGAAAATTCAAAAGAATTGGTTTTAAACCAAAAAAATAGTGTCTTTTTAAGGACACTATTTTTTTTTCAATTCATTTCTTTACATCATTCCTCCCATTCCTCCTCCTCCAGATCCAGGCATTGGAGGTGCTACATTTCCCTCGTCTTTTTTAATTTCTGTTACAACGCATTCAGTTGTCAACAACATACCGGATACTGACGCTGCATTTTCTAATGCTACTCTAGCAACCTTAGTAGGATCTATGATTCCTTCTACAATCATATTTTTATATTCTCCAATTTTAGCATCATATCCATAATCTCCCTTCCCTTCAGCTACTTTAGCAACAACAACAGATCCTTCTCCTCCTGCATTAGCTACAATTTGACGTAAAGGCTCTTCTAAAGATCTTCTAACTATTTGAATTCCTGTATCTTGATCTACATTTTCTCCTTTTAGATTATCTAAAGAATTAATAGCTCTAACTAAAGCCACTCCCCCTCCTGCTACAATACCCTCTTCTACTGCAGCTCTTGTAGCATTTAAAGCGTCATCTACACGATCTTTTTTTTCTTTCATTTCGACTTCAGATGCTGCTCCAACATAAAGAACTGCAACTCCTCCTGCTAATTTTGCCAGACGTTCCTGCAATTTTTCCTTATCGTAATCTGATGTAGTTGATTCTATTTGTGCTTTGATTTGATCAACACGTGCTCTTATGTCTCTTTTGTTCCCTCCTCCATTAACAATAGTAGTATTATCTTTATCTATGATAACTCTTTCTGCTTTTCCTAGCATATTTAATTTTACATCTTCTAACTTGCTTCCTGTTTCTTCAGAAATAACAGTCCCTCCTGTTAAAATAGCTATATCTTCTAACATGGATTTCCTTCTATCTCCAAATCCAGGAGCTTTAATAGCAGCAACTTTTAGAGTTCCGCGTATTTTATTTACTACTAATGTAGCTAAAGCCTCTCCTTCAACTTCTTCAGAAATAATAAGCAATGGTCTACCAGATTGTGCTACAGGTTCCAATATAGGCAACAAATCTTTCATTGCTGCTATTTTTTTATCAGATAATAAAATTTGAGGTTGATCAAACTCAGTGATCATCTTTTCGGTATTTGTTACAAAATATGGAGACTGATAACCTCTATCAAATTGCATTCCTTCAACAACATCAACTGATGTATCTGTTCCTTTTGCTTCTTCCACAGTAATAACTCCTTCTTTTCCTACTTTTTCAAAAGCATCAGCTATTAAAGAACCAGTTTTTTCGTCGTTATTTGCAGAAATAGAAGCTACTTGTTTTATCTTATCTGTATTTCCTCCAACTTCTCTAGACTGTTTTCTTAAATCCAGAATTACAGCTTCTAAAGCTTTATCTATTCCTCTTTTTAAATCCATAGGATTCGCTCCAGCCGCTACGTTTTTTAATCCTTCTCTAACAATAGCTTGTGCCAAAACAGTTGCAGTTGTAGTTCCATCTCCTGCAACATCATTTGTTTTAGAAGCGACTTCTTTCACCATTTGAGCTCCAAGATTCTCTATAGGATCTTCTAATTCAATTTCTTTAGCTACAGTTACACCATCTTTTGTCACTTGAGGGCCTCCAAACGATTTTTGCAATACAACATTACGACCTTTTGGTCCTAAAGTGACCTTGACTGCATTAGCTAATGCATCTACTCCTTTTTTTAGTTTATCTCTTGCTTCAATATCAAATTTTATATCTTTTGCCATAATTTTTTAATTTTTTTAATGAATAAACAAGTTATATGATCATATAATAGCTATTACATCAGATTCTCGCATAATAAGATATTCTTCTCCTTCCCATTTTAATTCTGTTCCAGAATATTTTCCGTACAAAACTCTATCTCCTTTTTTTAAAATCATAGGATCATCCTTTTTTCCTCTTCCTACTGCTATTATGGTTCCTTTTTGTGGTTTCTCTTTTGCTGTATCAGGAATAATTATACCTGAAGCTGTTTTTGTTTCAGCAGGATCAGGCTGTACGAGAACGCGATCTGCTAAAGGTTTAATCTTTACTTCCACCATATTTTAAATAATTTTTAAAGTTTACGATACTAAACGTCCAAAGCCAAAAACATGCCAAATGAAAAATGTTTGAATTTTTTTCATTTAAGCAATATTAAATGTCATTATGACATACATTTTTAATGTTTTGATTTTAGGAAAAAATTGAAAAATAAAGTTAAAAAGAATATAATAATGGATAAAAACCAAGTAAAATTTTCTAGAAATGTATTTGTTCTTTTTACTCCAAAAAATCTAAAATTTTTTTCCATAAAAGTTTGATTAATACTTTCTTTTTTAGGATTTTGTATTAGTATAACCAATATAAGAAGAAGACACATTATAATAATAAGAAATCCAAATATGGTTATAGGTGTTGTTTCCATTTACCAATCATTATTTTCATTAAAAATTTTTTGATACACTTGAATAGTAAGTTTTTCTATGATCTTATCAATGGGTTTTTCTAAAAAAAGTTCTTTTTTATAATAAAAATCTTCTGATATTATAAAACATTTTTCCCAATTTTTCTCTGGTTCAAAATTATCTTTATAAGATATTTGAGCCGTTACTTGAATTTTTCTTATTGGATTATTTATATTTGAGATAATTATATAATCCAAAAATTTTCCTTCTAAAATAACATCTCCATCTTTCAATACTAAATTAGAAGGATTGTGTGTCATAATATATTCTTCAAGATTTTTTCTAAAATCAAAAGCAATAGATCTTCTAGGTAGATCTATTTTTTCTGAAAATTCTCCTATTTCTATCGTTTTCTTTATATCAAAAAATGAAGAAATAGAAGGATGGTAGCAACTAGTAAAAACAAAA
Organism: Blattabacterium cuenoti; assembly: GCF_014252075.1. Classification (NCBI taxonomy): domain Bacteria; kingdom Pseudomonadati; phylum Bacteroidota; class Flavobacteriia; order Flavobacteriales; family Blattabacteriaceae; genus Blattabacterium; species Blattabacterium cuenoti. The sequence goes on along the minus strand of NZ_CP059209.1, from coordinate 444,380 downwards.
AACATAAAAGTAAAAATAATTTTATTACAAGCCATATTGTTTAATTTTTCTATATAGTGTCCTTTCGGAAATTCCTAATTCCGTTGCTGTTTTCCTTCTTCTTCCATTATTTTTTTTTAAAGTTTTTCTAATAAATTCTATTTCCTTTTTTTGTAAAGAAAAAGAAGAAAATTCATTTTTTGATGAATCTTCTTCTATTTCTTCATAATCAAAATCTTCCTCAGAAGAAGGTTTAGATGAATCTTCCAATTGAAAAATTGAATCATCTCTCTTATAAATCATTTTTCCAAAAACTTTTTCCATAATTTGTTGATTATCTTTAATAAATCTTGGATTTGGATGATTTTTAACCAATTGAAAAGTAATATTTTTCAAATCATTTAAATTTTTCTTTATATCAAACAAAATTTTATACAGTAAATCTCTTTCCCTAGAAAATCCTTGAAAGAAAGTTTCATTGTGAGAAAATGATATTGAAGGAATATTTTCTGGAATATATTCTTTTAATTTTTCTATAGAAATTTCACGTTTTTTTTCCACGACAGAAATTTGTTCTGTAATATTTTTTAATTGTCTGATATTCCCTGGCCAAGAATAATTTTCTAAGTATTTCAAAGATTCTTCAGTAAGAAAAATCGGAGGCATATGATACTTTTCAGAAAAATCATTAGAGAATTTTTTGAACAAAAATTTGATATCATTTTTACGAAATCGCAAAGGAGGAACATTAATTTGTACTGTATTAAGACGATAATATAAATCCTCTCTGAATTTTCCTCTTTGTATAGATTCTATCATATTTAAATTAGTAGCAGCAACAATTCGTATATCGGTTTTTTGAATCTTAGAAGAACCAACTTTAATGAATTCTCCTGATTCTAAAATCCTAAGAAGACGTACTTGTGTAGTCAGAGGAAGCTCTCCTACTTCATCTAAAAATATAGTCCCTCCATTAGCTCCTTCAAAATAACCCTTTCGCATACTTGTAGCCCCTGTGAAAGATCCTTTTTCATGTCCAAAAAGTTCACTATCAATAGTTCCTTCTGGAATAGCCCCACAATTTACTGCAATATAAGAATTATGTTTTCTGGAAGAGAATTGATGAATAATTTTTGGAATAAACTCTTTTCCTACACCACTTTCTCCAAGAACTAATACAGAAATATCAGTAGGAGCCACTTGCACTGTTTTTTCTAAAGCTCGATGTAAAGCATAATCATATCCAATGATTCCAAATTTTTGTTTTATATTTTGGATAGATTCCATGTTTTTTTATAAATTTTTCCTATCAAAGTTGCAGATGTAGAATCTGTAATTTTCACAGAAACGATATTTCCCATTTTATAGGATTCTTTAGGAAATACTACAACTAAATTTTGTGTATTTCTTCCATACCAATATTGATTGTTTCTTTTTGATTCCCCTTCTATCAAAACTTCTTGAACTTTTCCCAAATATTCTTTCAATCTAAATAATGAATGTTTTTTTTGTAAATCAATAATCTCTTTTAATCGTTCTTTTTTCACATTTTTAGGAACATTATCTTCTAATTTTCTATATGCATAAGTACCAGGTCTAGGAGAATAAGAAAACATATAACCGTAATTATATTGAATTTGATTCATTAAATCAATAGTATCTTGATGATCTTTTTCTTCTTCATTACAGAATCCAGTCATGATATCATGTGAGATAGAACATTCAGGAATTATGGTTCTAATCTTCTTAACTAAAGAAAGATATTTTTCACGTGTGTATTTTCTATTCATTAGTTTCAGTATTTTGTTACTTCCAGATTGAACGGGTAAATGAATATGCTTACAAATATTTGAATGTTTAGAAATAATTTTTAGAACTTTATCAGACATATCATGAGGATTAGATGTAGAAAACCTTATTCTCATTAAGGGTATTTCTATAGCTAAAAGACTCAAAAGATCTGAAAAGTCTATAGTAATTAATCCTTTATTCCATTTATAAGAATCAACATTTTGTCCTAAAAGAGTAATTTCTTTATATCCATTTTTATACAAACGTTTACATTCATCAATGATGTAATATGGGTTACTGCTTATTTCTCTTCCTCTGGTAAAAGGAACAATACAAAATGTACACATATTATCACATCCTCTGGTTATACTTAAAAAAGTTGTTATTTTCTTTTTTTTGATAAATGGACTTATATCTGCATATGTTTCTTTTTTTTGATGATTAACTTGAGGATTAAAGTACAAGTATTTTTTCCCAATTGAAGCATAACGAATAAAATTCGACAATTCTTTGTAAGAATTTTGATTTACAAAAAAATCTATTTTTTTTTCCTTTAAAAGAAGATCTCTTACTTTTTTTGACAGACACCCTATAACGCCAAATAAAATTTTTTTCTTTTTTTTGACAAATTGTAATTGTTCTAATCTTTTTTTTAAGGTTAATTCTGCTTTTTCTCTAACAGAACAAGAATTGAATAATATTATATTCGCTTCCTCTAAATATTCAGATAAAAAAAAACCATCATTACACAAAATAGAAGTAACTATCTCGCTATCAGCAACGTTCATTTGACAACCATAGGTTTCTATATAAAAACTTTTATTTAATTTTTTTTGATTTTTTTCCATCTAAAATAGAATTTATTAGTGAATAAAGGTAAAAACAAAATGACATTATGTCATAAATGAAGAATTTTTTTTGCTAAAAAAATCATGTTTTTTTTTCCAGTTGATTTTTCCTCTACATTAGAAAGTTTTACTACTGAAATCCAATTTTTTTCTGGAATAGCTTTAACCATTTTTATTACTATATTCATAGAAGGAACTCCTACATCATTAGTAAAATTGGTTCCTATCCCAAAAAAAGGATTAATTTTTTTTTGGCAAAAAGAAGAAATGTAAGACACTTTACATGGATCCAGATTATCCGAAAATATAATTTTTTTTTTGATAGGATTTATTTGAAACTTTTTATAATGTTTTATAGTTTCCTGAGTAAAAAAAAGAGGATTTCCACTATCATGTCTAACTCCCTTAAAAGTTTCAGAAAGTTTTTTATTAAAGTTCTTGAAAAAAACTGAAGATGTATATGTATCAGATAAAGCAATTCCTAATTTACCTTTGTAAATATTCAACCAATTTTCCATAGCTATACGATCTGCTTTTTTGAATCCATGTTTTGCTGCATGAAACATTATCCATTCATGTCCTTGGGTTCCTATCGGTTTAATTGAGAAAAAATGAGATAGATGGACATTACTACTTCCTATAAAAAATGGAGAACCTTCTTCTATGAGTATTTTTAAAACTAATTTATGAACTTGATAAGAATATCTTCTTCTCGTCCCATATTCTCCAATTTTAACTTTTAGTTTTTTATATTTTTTCAATTTTTCTTTAGTTAGGATTACAATTTTTTTATCAGAAATCCGTTTTGCTCCTGTTAATTTGTAGTATAACTCAGATATAATTGCCATTAAAGGAACTTCCCATAAGATAGTACTGCTCCATAATCCTTCTATATTCATTTTTATATTTTTTCCGTTTTGATATATATTCACTTCCTTTGGATTGTATTGATACTTATTTAAAAAATCTAAATAAGAAGAATCTAAATAAGGGCAATATTTTTCCAAATAAATTCTTTCTTCACTTGAAAGTTTTAAATATGCCATTCTATTTAGATTTTCTTTCAATATTTTATCAAAATTTTTTGGAAAAGAATGTTTCCCTCTATTAATAAATTCATATTCAGCTTTTGCGAATGGGAATAATTTAATAACAGCATTTTGCATAGTAAATTTATAAAAATCATTGTCTAATAATGATGATATAATAGAAAAATTATTCAATTTATTCATTGAAATCAATCTTTTCATAAAAAAATTCCTAATTTAAAATAAAAAAATGGAAAATTTCCATTTTGATAAATAAGTCATAACTTGTTATGTAGTATATTTTTCTTTTTTAGAAAAAATATTTCTCTAAATTTGCTTTTAAAACAATTTATTTTTAATATGGACAATACGAAATTATACGTAGGTAACTTATCTTATGATATGACAGAACAAGAATTAAAGAAATATTTTGAATCTATAGGGGAAGTAACTCATGCTAAGATAATTTTTGACGAATCTACATCTAACAAAAGAAGTAAAGGCTTCGGATTTATAGAGATGTCTAATGAAGAATATGCAAAACAAGCTATAGAAAAATTAAATGGAACAGAATTTATGGGGAGAAACATTATTGTATCTGCAGCTAGACCAAGAACAAGAAAAGATTATTAGTCTTTATTTTTCATTATTTATGCACGCCTACATCTGTTTTTTTGTTTTTTTGAAAAAAATAACGATTAATGATATCTATATATGAAATAACAACGATATTTAATATCACATATCTATGAAAAAATTATATGGAACAGGTGTAGCGTTAGTTACTCCTTTTAAAAAGGATGAAAAAATCGACTTTAATGGACTTGAAAAACTCGTAAAATATGTTTTAGATAATGAAGTTGATTATTTGGTAGCATTGGGAACTACAGCTGAAACAGCTACTTTAAAAAAAGAAGAAAAACAAGATATTGTTGAATGTATTCAAAGTGCAAATTATAAAAAACTTCCTTTAATACTAGGAGTGGGAGGAAACAATACAAGAGATATTGTTGATCAAATCAATAGCATAAAAAATTTATCAATTTTTTATGCTATTCTTTCAGTTTCTCCTTATTATAATAGACCTTCTCAAGAAGGAATATATGAACATTTTAAATCTATTGTGAATTGTACTGAAGCCAACATAATTGTTTATAATGTACCTAAGAGAACAGGTTCTAATGTTATGCCAGATACTATTTTACGTTTAGCTAATAATTTTAAGAATATAATAGGAATAAAAGAAGCATCTGGAGATGTTTTACAAACTTATAAAGTTCTTGAAAAAAAACCAAAAAATTTTAGCGTGATATCAGGAGATGATTTTATCACTTTGCCTGTTATATTAGGAGGTGGAGAAAGTGTTATTTCTGTAATCGCTCAAGGATTTCCTGATAAGGTTTCTAAGATGGTTTCTTTAGCTAGGAAGAATCAAGTAGAAAAATCTTTTTCTATTTTTTATAAAATTATTCAAATGATAGATCTCATTTATGAAGAAGGAAATCCTACAGGGATTAAAACTTTCCTAAATATAATAGGAATATGTAATCCATATGTCAGATTACCTCTGATAATTGGAAGTCCCTATTTAAAAAATAAAATGATAAATTTATTGAAGCAAATCAACTCATAGAAATTGATATTATGTTTAGCGAAAAAATACAAATAGGATTAACGAAACAATTAAATAGAGAATCAGAATCCTCTCAATTGTATTTGTCTATGGCTTCTTGGGTAGAAAAGAAAGGTTTTGAAGGAATATCCGAATTTTTATATGATCATTCACATGAAGAAAGGATGCATATGTTAAAGTTAATAAGGTATATTAACAAGAGAGGAGGTTCCGCTATTTTGGATAACATTTTTATTAGAAAAAAAACATATGGATCTTTGAAAGAATTATTTCAAATATTATTTGAACATGAAAAGAAAATTTCTAATGAAATTAATATTTTAGTAGAATTATCTTTACAAGAAAAAGATTATTTTACATATAATTTTTTGCAATGGTATGTTGAAGAACAGATGGAAGAAGAAACTTTAAGTAAAATGATTTTAGATAAGATTGAACTAGTAGGAGAAGACAAAGTAGGATTGTATTTATTTGATAAAGACATAAAAAATTTTCATAAACAATAAAAATTATGAATATCAAATCTATTTTTTTGATGGTAATATTCATAACTTTTTTTTGAAAATTGTTTAACAATTTGTTAATTAACAATAGAAAATAAAAATTATTGCATAGCTGATTCTTATCAAGGAAAAAGTTTTGTACAAAATTTGTGTATCTCTATATCAACTTTCTAGAAAAGTTGATAAGGAAGATTTTTTCAAATTATATGAAATGTTTTCCACTCTATTATAATGCATAAAAATTCTGTCATAAAAAACTTATAAAGTTATGAATTTTTTGAGAGAAATTAATCATGTTCCAATAAACACTGAAACTATAGATCGTGTAAAATTAGAAGAAAAATCAGGAAAAAACATATATGAAACTATATGTATTTTGGAAAAAATAAGTCATAAAATTAGCAACGATATTAAAGTTGATTTGGATAAAAAATTAGAAGAATTTAATTTTATGAACAAAAATAATTTAGAAGAAATTTTTGAGAACAAAGAACAAATAGAGCTATCAAGGTTTTATGAAAATCTTCCAAAATCTACATCTATATCCATTCAATATTTACTGGATGAAAAAATAAAAACTTAATTCATTTTATTTTTATAATCCGTTAAAAATTTTTCCAAACCTATATTTGTTAATGGATGATTCAGTAGAGAATAAATAACTTTCATAGGAGAAGTCACTGCGTATATTCCTATTTTTGAACATTCTATAATATGTAAAGAATGACGTATGGATGCCCCCAAAATTTTGGTTCTAAAATGATAGTTATTATATATATTTTTGATTTCTCGTATCAAATCCAAGCCATCGTAAGAAACATCATCTACTCTTCCTATGAAAGGAGAAACATAATTAGATCCAACTTTAGCTGCTAAAATGGCTTGACCTGTAGAAAAAACGAGAGTACAATTTGTTTTAATTTTTTTATTAGAAAGATATTTAATTGCTTTGATTCCATCTTGAGTCATTGGAATTTTTACAACAATTCTTGGATGTATAAAAGAAAGTTTTTCTCCTTCTTTAATCATATCTCTATAATTAGTACTAATTACCTCTGCACTAACATCTTCTTCATTTCTTAGAAGACTGCATATAGACATATAATGATCCTGAATTTCTTTCTGACTAGAAAGAGATTCCTTGGAAATTAAAGACGGATTTGTTGTAACTCCATCTAATATCCCGAGTGATCTTGCTTCATTAATCTCTTTCAAATTTGCTGTATCTACAAAAAATTTCATAATCCATATATCATTTTGAATGCAAATTTAAAATATTTTTTGAGAACGAATTTTATTGTTTTTCTTTTATAAATAAATTTTTGAGTAGAAAAATCTGTAAATTTATAAAATAAAAATACGTTTTACACATACAACCAACATACATATTAGGCTATGCATTTTGATGTTATTATTTTGGGAAGTGGACCAGGGGGTTATGTAGCTTCCATACGATCATCACAACTTGGAATGAAAACAGCTCTGATTGAAAAAGAATCTCTTGGTGGTGTTTGTTTAAATTGGGGATGTATTCCTACTAAATCTCTTTTAAACAGTGCCAAAATTCTGCAATCCATAAAAAAAAATGGAAAACTTTTTGGAATAAAAAAAGATCAAATTAAAATAGATTATTCTCAAATAGTTAATAAAAGTAGAAATGTGGTAGAAAAAATGAGAAAAGGGATTTCATTTTTAATGAAAAAAAATGGAATCCATGTCATTCATGGAAATGCAATATTAAAAAAGGAAAAAAAAATTGAAATTTTTCAAGAGGAAAAAAATTTAGGAGAATATTCTGCTTCACATATTGTTATTTCTACTGGAGCTTTTCCTAAAATTGAAGATAAATTTCAATATGATGGGAAAAAAGTTATAACATATAAAGAAGCTCTTTCTTTATCCTCTTTACCAAAAAAAATGATTATTATAGGGTCTGGTTCTATAGGATTAGAATTTGCTTATTTTTATCATTCTATGGGAACAGATATTACCATTATAGAAATTTGTACAAAACTTTTTCCAAATGGAGATGATGAAATATCTGATTATTTGAAATCCTCTTTTGAAAGAATGGGAATTAAAATCTATACATCTTCTTCTATTTCTTCTATAAGGAAAAAAAATTCTAATAATGGAATAATTGTGGAAATGAAATCTTCTGTAGGAAATGTTGTTTTAGAAACAGATATAGTTCTTTACGCTATTGGAATTATTCCTAATATCAGACATATTGGATTGGAAGAGATAGGAATTCAAATAGAGAAAGGATTTATTCTTGTAGATGAAAATTATCGTACAAACATAGATGGATATTATGCTATTGGAGATGTAATTCAGACTCCTTCTTTGGCTCATGTTGCCTCTCATGAGGCAATTAACTGTATTGAAAATATAAAAGGATTAAATTGTCAAAAAATAGATTATAACAATGTTCCAAAATGTGTATATTCTTCTCCTGAGATAGCTTCAGTAGGATATACTGAAAAAGAATCCAAAGAAAAAGGATTTCAGATTAAAGTAGCTAAGTTTCCATTTAGTGCTCTTGGAAGAGCTATTTCCGATGAAAATACTAACGGTTTTGTTAAAGTAATTTTTGATGCTAAATATGATGAATGGTTAGGGTGTCATATGATTGGAAACAATGTAACAGACCTAATTTCAGAAGTAGTAGTTGCAAGAAAACTGGAAGCGACCAGTTACGAAATTATAGGAACTATACACCCTCATCCTTCATTGAGTGAAGCTATTTTAGAATCTGTATCTAACGCTTATGGGAGATCTATTCATTTGTAAACTACTTTTTTTACATATCTTCTGTATTTTTTATCCAAAAACGCATATTTATTTTATATATATTTAATTGTATACTAATAAATTACCTTTTTACATCTACTCTTTGCATAAGATTCATTATTTTATTATTTTATGATACATATTATATTGTTTGGACCACCTGGATGTGGAAAAGGAACTCAGGCTAAAATTATTGCAACTAAGTTTGGTTTTTCCCACTTATCTACTGGAATGATATTCAGAAATCATATGAAAAGAAAAACGGATTTAGGAAAAACTGCTAGTTTTTATATTAATAAAGGAATATTAGTTCCTGATATGATTACCACAAATATGTTAAACATAGAAATTCAAAAACATTTTTATGAAAAAGGAATTATTTATGATGGATATCCCAGAACCAGAAATCAAATTTTTTCTTTAGAAAAAGCTTTAAAAAAATTTTGTTTGGGAACAATAAATATAATTTTCTATTTTTATATTCAAAAAAATTTAATAATAGATAGATTATTAAAAAGAGGAAAAAAAAGTCATCGTAACGATGATACAAATATCATAACGGTTCAAAGAAGAATAGAAGAATATAACAAAGAAACTTCTTCGATTTGGAATAGCGATCCTAAATGGAAAAATAATATAATCAAATTAAATGCTTCTTTATCTGTAAATAGTATTTCTCTTCTCATAGAAGAAAAAATAAAAAATTTTTTAAACAAAAATTAACCTCATGGAAAATTGTTTTGTTGATTTTATAAAAATTTACTGCAAAAGTGGTAATGGAGGAGCTGGATGCATTCATTTTTATAGAGATAAATATATAACTAGAGGAGGTCCAGATGGAGGATCAGGGGGGAAAGGAGGGGATATTATTATTCAAGGAAATTCTCATATTCATACTTTTCTTCATTTAAGATATAATAAACATTGGATTGCAGAATCAGGATCTTCTGGAAAAGAGAATAATATTACTGGATCCAGTGGAAAAGATCTATTAATAGAAGTTCCTATCGGAACTGTGGTAAAAGATGAAAAAAAAAATGCAATAACAGAAATTACTAAAAACCATGAAAAAAAAATTTTATTTGAAGGAGGAAAGGGTGGAAAAGGAAATGCTTTTTTTAAAAATTCAATATATCAATCTCCTATTCATGCACAAAAAGGGATAAAAACAAAAGGTTATTGGATTTTTTTAGAATTGAAAATTTTGGCAGATGTAGGATTAATAGGATTTCCAAATACTGGAAAATCAACTTTACTTTCTGTGATCACAAGAGCAAAACCTAAGATAGCTAATTTTTCTTTTACAACCAAGACTCCAAATTTGGGCGTTGTCAAGATGAATTTTGATTCTTTTTTAGTTGCAGATATTCCTGGGATTATTGAAAAAGCATCTGAAGGAAAAGGGTTAGGACATCATTTTCTTAGACATGCAGAACGAAATTCTGTTTTATTATTTTTAATTTCTTCAGAAACAAAAAATAAAATAAAAGAGTATTTAATCTTGTTAAAAGAACTCAATAAATTTAACTCAAATTTTTTAAATAAAAAACGTTTGTTGGCGATTTCCAAATCAGATTTGATTAATGATAAAAAAAAAGAAAAAATAAGAGAAATATTTTTAAGTTTAAAAGAAAATATTCTTTTTATTTCTTCTTTCACTAAAGAAGGATTAATGGAATTAAAAATAAAGTTGTGGAAATTAATTAAAATTTAAGATTTATATTAGCTTATTCATTACAATATCTTTATCTATATTCAAAACGGAATGAGTGTTTTCTACATCATACATATAATCCAAAAATATTTTTTCACAAAAAGTTCGTAAGCCTCTAGCTCCAATACCTACTTGAAAAGTTTTATCTACTATGATATCTAAAGCTTCATCTGTTATATTCATAGATATATTATCCATATCAAATAATTTTTGATATTGCTTGATTAAGGAATTTTTGGGGTCCAACAAAATTTTTTTCAACATTTTTTTATTCAATGGATTTAAATAAGTGGTAACAGGAAACCTCCCTATCAATTCAGGTATTAATCCAAAACTTTTTAAATCTGTAGAAATAATATTTTTTAAATAATTTTTATAGGTATTTTTTTCTCTTTTCTCTTGAGTTAAAAAACCTATTGAAATTTGTTCTATTCTATCAGAAACAATTTTTTCTATTCCATCAAATGTTCCTCCAGCTATAAATAATATGTTTTCAGTATTAATTTGTATCATTTTTTGATCTGGATGTTTTCTTCCTCCTTGTGGAGGGACATTGATGACTGATCCTTCTAATATTTTAAGCAACGCTTGTTGCACTCCTTCTCCAGAAACATCTCTAGTAATAGAAGGATTATTACTTTTTCTAGATATTTTATCAATTTCATCTAGAAAAATAATTCCTTTTTCAGCAGAATTTATATCATAATTTACTGATTGTAAAAGTCTAGACAATATTGATTCAACATCCTCTCCTACATATCCAGCTTCAGTTAAAGTAGTAGCGTCAGCTATAGCAAAAGGAACTTTTAAAAGTTTTGATATGGTTTTCGCTAATAAAGTTTTTCCTGTTCCTGTTTTTCCAATTAATAATATGTTAGATTTTTCTATTTCTACATCTTGATTTTCTGATTTGTAAAAATTATGATGTATTCTTTTATAATGATTATATACAGCAACGGAAATGATTTTTTTTGCTTCATTTTGTCCCACAACATATTTATCTAAAAAAAACTTGATCTCTTTAGGTTTTTTTATTTGTATAAACTCATTTTTTTTTTTTCTATTTTTTTAGACAAAAAATCTCTATGAATTATGGAATAAGTTTTTTCTATACAAAAATTACATATGTGTCCGCTGATTCCCGATATAAGAAAAGTAATATCATTTTTTTTTCTTCCACAAAAATTACATTTCAATAAGTCTTCCATAAATTTTTTTCCTATTCCATCTTTCACATATATATAGGAGCAAGCTGAAACTACATCACATCGCTACAACCTTATTACCTTTGCTGTGTTCCCACCCTGGAGGATTCTTAGGGAGCTGATTGTGTAGAACTTGCTCCATAGGTTGGTAAATATAAAAAAAAAATCATAAATTCTCATTTTTTCTAAATAAAAATTCACATTCTGTGAAATAAAAAATTTTTGTATTATCATAATTTTAATTGTTTATTTCTTCGTATTATTTCATTTTAATTTTTGTTTGATTTTGTGATGGAAATAAAATATATTTTTGTTACAGGAGGAGTGACCTCTTCTTTGGGAAAAGGAATAGTTTCAGCTTCATTAGGCATGTTATTGAAAGCTAGAGGGTATAAAGTTTCAATTTTGAAGCTAGACCCTTATTTTAATATAGATCCAGGAACTTTAAATCCTTATGAACATGGAGAGTGCTTTGTTACTAAAGATGGAGCAGAAACAGATTTAGATTTAGGACATTATGAACGATTTTTAAACCAACCCACTGCTAAAGAGAATAATGTGACATCTGGATTAATATATAAAACAGTTATAGATAACGAAAGAAAAGGAAATTACTTAGGAAAAACGGTACAGGTCATCCCTCACATTACTAATGAAATTAAAAGACGCATTAAAATACTCGGAGAATCAAAAAATTACGATATTATTATTACTGAAATAGGAGGAACAGTGGGAGATATAGAAAGTTTGCCATATATTGAATCAGTACGTCAATTAAAGTGGGAATTAGGAAAATTCAATGGATTAGTAATTCACTTAACATTGCTCCCATATATTACAGTTACTGGAGAAATAAAAACAAAACCAACACAACATTCTGTTCGTAATTTAATGGAAAATGGAATACAAGCAGATATTATTGTATGTCGAACAGAAAAACATATTTCTAAAAAAATTAGAGAAAAATTAGCTTTGTTTTGCAATGTAAAACCTAAACATGTTATAGAATCGATTGATACTAAAATTATATATGAAATTCCTTGTTTGTTGCATTTGCAAAATTTTGATAAAGTAGTATTAAATCATTTAAATTTATCCACTATTATTTCTCCTGATTTAAAAAAATGGAAGTTTTTTATAAAAAAATATAAAAAACCAAAATATGAAACTAAAATAGCATTAGTTGGAAAATATGTTTCTTTACATGATTCTTATAAATCAATTACTGAAGCGTTAATTCATGCAGGGACTGAAAATGAAACTTACGTTAATATAAAATGGATTTATTCGGAAATGATAAAAGAAAAAAATATAAAGGAATATTTTGAAGGAATTTCAGGAATTTTAGTCGCACCAGGATTTGGAAATAGAGGAATAGAAGGAAAAATTCTTGCAGCAAAGTATGCAAGAGAGAAAAAAATTCCATTTTTTGGTATCTGTTTAGGAATGCAAATTGCCGTAATAGAATTTGCTAGAAACGTTTTGGGATTAAAAAAAGCAGAAAGTTATGAAACAAATCCATATACTTTTCATCCAGTAATCTGTTTAATGGAAAAACAAAAAAAATTAACTAACAAAGGAGGAACTATGCGTTTAGGAAATTGGAAATGTTCTTTTTCAGAAGGATCAAAAATATTTTCTATTTATGGAGGAAAAAAAGAAGTTTTAGAAAGACATCGTCATAGATATGAATTTAATAATAATTATCTAGAACATTTTTCTAATGCTGGAATGAAAGCCGTTGGAATTAATCCAGAGACAGGATTAGTAGAAGCTTTTGAATTAGAAAATCATGTTTTTTTCTTGGGAGTTCAATATCATCCAGAATATCAAAGTACGGTAACTAATCCACATCCTTTATTCACTTACTTTGTAAAAGTAACCAAAAATTACAAATCTTTTAATTATCAGAATTCTTCTTATATATGAAGGATAAAAATTTAGATTATAGTTCTATGATAGGACTATTTCTTATATTGTTAATTTTAACGATTTTTACGTATTTGAATAATGAAAAAGAGAAAAAATTCAAGATAAATAAAGAATTTTTTGATAAAAAAAAAGTTCCTCTTTTTGAAAAAAGCCAAAAAGAAAAAAATAATTTCTTTTTATTGGAAAATAATGTTTTAAGATTAAAAATATCTAATGTAGGAGGAATAATAAGTGAAGTTTTTTTAAAAAAATATAAAGCATATGATCCTTCATTATCATATCATGCGAAAAATCTTTATTTAGTAAAAAATTCTAGTTTTTTATACAAAATGTCCTTTTCTAATGAAAAAGGGTTAAATATTGATACAAAAAATTTGCTTTTTCAACCTTTTTCATTGGAGAACAAAAAAAAAGGAATTAAAATCCTTATAATGAGAGCTAAAAATCCTTATGGAAAAGGGTTTTTGGATTATATATATACAATTGGAAAAGAAAATCAATATGATATTGGTTTTTCCGTAAAAACAATAAATTTTTATCCTTTTAGAAAATTAGTTTCCATCAATCTGGAGCAAAAAATTTTATCCATGGAAAAGGATAGAAATTGGGAAAATTCTTATACTCAAGCGTATTATTCTATTTTTAATAAAAATTCTGCATCTGTAAAATATTTATCCGAAAGAAAAACAGAAGAAAAAAATATATCCAACATAAATTGGATAGCTTATAAACAACAATTTTTTGCTTCTATATTTATTCCGGAAAAAATATTAAGAAATACTTTTGTTCAATCAGAAAATTTTTCTTCAGGAAGTTTTCTGAAGAAAATTCAATTCAAAACGTTTGTAAAAACGAAAAAAAATGAAGAATTTCATTTTTCTTTTCGTTTTTATTTTGGGCCTTTAGATTTTAATTTATTAAAAGAATATAAAAATGGATTTGAAAATATTATTCCATTTGGATGGGGTTTCTTAAAATGGATTAATAAATATTTTTTTCTGATAATTTTTCAATTTCTGGAAAAAACAAATTTAAATTATGGAGTTATTATTATTTTGATGACCATAGTGGTGAAACTTCTATTATCTCCAATTACTTATAAACAATATAAATTAAGTGCTATAATGAAATTAATTCGTCCGGAAATAGAAGAATTAAATAACAAATATAAAAAGAATGAAGATGCTTTAAAAAAACAAAGAGTTATGATGGAATTATATCGTAAAGTAGGAGTAAATCCAATGTCCGGATGTATTTCTACACTATTTCAAGTTCCTATTTTTTACTCATTATTTAAATTTTTTCCTACTATAATCAATTTGAGAGGAAAATCTTTTTTATGGGTAGAAGATCTCACTTCATATGATTCAATTCTAGAATTGCCTTTTTTTATTCCTTTTTACGGAAATCATGTGAGTTTACTTACTTTATTGTATTCATTTGCTTTGTTGGGTTACACGAAATTAAGTAACAATGGAAAAAAGGAATTTTCTCAAGATGAAAATAGCTCTATTCCAGATATGAATTTCATATTATATTTGATGCCTATTATTATGTTATTATTTATAAATAGTTATGCTTCTGCTTTATCTCTATATTATTTTACTTCTAATATGATCAATATTGGTTTTTTATTTTTTATCAAAGAATTTATGTTGGATGAGAAAAAAATTCTTATGAAAATTCAAGAAAAAAAACTGATAAAACATAATCAAAAAAAGATTCAATAATAGATGTAAAAAAAATTATTCAATAAATTTGATTTCTTTTTGATAGAAAGAATAGAATTTCTTATTAAATTCAATTATTAGAAACCCTTGATCTGTTATAGATCGTATTATTCCTTTAACAAAATCATTTATTTTGTGAATATAAAAAAGAGAAATTTTATCTTTCAAATAAAGATGATTAATATAATATTTTCGTGAAAAATTTTCCCCATGAATTGTGAAAAGAAAATATTCTTTTTGAATAGAATATATAATGTTATAAAATAGATTATCTAATTCAAAATTTAGATTGAAAATTTTTTTCAAAGAAGTAGCATTCCATTCCTTTTCAAATTTAGTTTGATGTACATTCAAACCGATTCCAATAATAGAAGAATGAATTTTTTTTAGAAAAATACTATTTTCTATTAAAATTCCTCCTATTTTCTTACTATATGAAATCATATCGTTAGGCCATTTAATCCAAATTTTTTTTTTTTATTATAGTTTAATAAAGCTTTATGAATTCCATTACTTGTGATAATGTTTATCAAATATTTTTTATTTATAGGAAAAGGATTTATAGGTTTAAAAATGATACTGAAAGTTAAGTTCTTTTCTTTTTCTGAATGCCATAAATTATTCTCAAATCCTATACCTTGAGTTTGATTCAGAGCCCAAATAACTATCCAATTTTTTTTTTATAAGTATATTTCCTTGCATATTGGTTTGTGGAATTTACTTTTTTTAATAGAACTAAATCTATAGGCCAAATAAGTTTTTTCAAAATGTTTTATATTGGGTAATTTAACTTCCTTTAAAGCGAAAATCTTATTTTTGTTTTTTTTGAAATTTAAAAAAAAATACTTATTTAACAATATTAAAAATAACTTTCGTTTTGTTACTAAAAAAAATCATAGAAGGGATTCAAATGGTTAAAGGAAAAGATATATCTGTTATAAACTTAAAAAATAGAGAAAATTTTATTTGTGATTATTTTGTTATTTGTAATGGAGATTCTCATAATCAAGTTTATGCCATTTCCCAGTCTATAGAAAGAACTACAATCAAACAATTAAAGAAAAAACCTTGGCATATAGAAGGATTAAAAAAGAGAGAATGGATATTAGTAGATTATGTTTCAATTGTTGTCCATATTTTTCAAAAAGAGGTGAGATCGCATTATAATATAGAAATTCTTTGGAATTAAAATTTATAACAGGAAATTTGGTTTTTATTTAAATTCGATAATGAAGAAACCTAATATGATAGATAAAAAATCCAAAAGCAAAAATAATTTTTTTTGGGTATATGCAGTTATATTTGCTATATTGATAGGGATATTTTTTTTTAAATCTTCTTTTTCTAACCCTAGAAAAATAGATCAGGATACTTTTTTTGATATCCTGTTAAAAGGAGAAGTTCAAAAAATTATAGTCAAACATAGAGAAATAGTTCATGTTTATTTAAAGAAAAAATTCTTATTTCCTGATGAAATCAATACAAATACTACAATTTCTCCTAAAAATGATAATGATAAAAGATTTCTTACGCAACCATTACCATTACAGTACGAATTTGAAATAGGAGATTTGCAATTTTTTCAGAAAAAATTTGAAGAATATAAAAAAAAGTATAATCTGAATACCATTATTGATTTTAAGAATCAACCAGAATATACAATAACTAAATTTTTCTTTGATTATGGTATATTTTTTATATTATTAATAATTTTTTGGATTTTTCTTTTTAGAAAAATAGGGACTACAGGAGGAGGTCCAGGAGGACAGATATTTAATATAGGAAAATCTAGAGCAAAATTATTTGATGAAAATGATAATGTAAAAGTTACATTTAAAGATGTAGCTGGATTAGAAGGTGCAAAAGAAGAAGTTCAAGAAATAGTAGAATTTTTAAAAAGCCCCCAAAAATATACTAAACTTGGGGGAAAAATACCTAAAGGGGCCTTATTAATAGGACCTCCAGGAACAGGAAAAACTTTGCTAGCAAAAGCGGTAGCAGGAGAAGCTAGAGTTCCATTTTTTTCTTTGTCTGGTTCAGATTTTGTGGAAATGTTTGTAGGAGTAGGGGCTTCCCGAGTAAGAGATCTGTTTGAAAAAGCTAAAGAAAAATCTCCATGTATAATATTTATTGATGAAATAGATGCTATAGGAAGAGCTAGAGGAAAAAGTAGTATAGCTGGATCAAATGATGAAAGAGAAAATACTTTGAATCAATTATTAACAGAAATGGATGGATTTGGAACTCACACAAATGTGATTGTATTAGCAGCAACAAATAGATCAGATATTTTGGATAAAGCATTACTTCGTCCTGGACGTTTTGATCGCACTATATTAGTTGATCCTCCTGAATTAAATGAAAGAAAAGAAATATTTAAAGTTCATCTTCAAAGATTGGTGTTATCTAGTAATGTAGATATAGATTTTTTAGCTAGGCAAACTCCAGGTTTTAGTGGTGCAGATATAGCAAATGTTTGTAATGAATCTGCTCTTATTGCAGCAAGAAAAGATAGATCTATGATAGAGAACCAAGATTTTCTGGATGCAATAGATCGTATTATAGGAGGGTTAGAAAAAAAGAACAAGATTATAAAACCAAATGAAAAGAAACGAATAGCCTATCATGAAGCTGGACATGCTACAATAAGTTGGTTGCTAGAACACGCATCTCCTTTAGTTAAGGTGACTATAGTTCCAAGAGGAAGATCTTTGGGGTCTGCATGGTATCTTCCAGAAGAAAGACAATTAACTACTCCAGAACAAATGAAAGATGAAATTTGCGCATTATTAGCAGGGAGATCAGCAGAGGAAATTATTTTTAGTAGTATTTCTACCGGTGCGTTGAATGATTTAGAAAGAGTGACTAAACAAGCACAATCTATGGTGGCTATTTTCGGTTTAAATGAAAGAATTGGAAATGTTTCTTATTATGATTCTTCAGGGCAGAATGAATTTTCTTTTTCAAAACCTTATAGTGAAAAAACAGCTCAGATTATAGATGAAGAAATATCGAAAATTATTACGGAACAATATCAAAGAGCTAAAAAAATATTGAAAAACAATGAAAAGAAATTATCTATGTTAGCTAATGAACTCTTGGAAAAAGAAGTTATCTTTAGAGAAGACTTGAAAAAAATATTTGGAGAGAGACCTTATCCTGATGAGATTGGAGATATGTTAGGAAACATATCCTCTTCTTAATTAATTTTTTTTCATTTTAAAAAAACTTACAATAGATGAAAAAAAAGAAAGATTTAAACTTTCTAATAAGATTTTTTACTGGTTTTATTTATGTTTTTTTGATTATTTTTTCTATTGAGAAAGGAGAAAAAATATTCAGAATCGTAATGATGATGTTGTCCTTTCTTTGTCTATTTGAATTTTTGATTATGTCAGGGACTGATATAATTTTAATTAAAGTAGCTTCTTTGTTTTTTTTATTTTCTATTTTAATGGATATTTTCATAAAAAAAGGGCTTATTCCATATATCATCTGTTTAATTCCTTATTCTATAATTTTTTTTATTATTCAACTGTTTTCTAAAAAGTATTCTCATCAAGAAAAAATCACACAAGTTAGTCATTTAACTTTTGGGTTAGTCTACATTATAATTCCTTTTTTTTTAGCTTCTTATATATATACCACAATCCATCATGGAAAAGAATTAATTTTAGGTATTTTTATTTTAATATGGACAAATGATTCTTTATCCTATTTAATTGGAAAAAAATGGGGAAAAATAAAAATAGCTATTTCTATTTCTCCAAAAAAATCTGTAGAAGGTTTTATTGGAGGTTTCTTCTTTTGTTTAATATTGGGGTTTTTTCTATATAAAATATGGGGGAAAAAATATTGGTTTATTCTATCTTTTATGGTTCCTATATTTTCTACTATTGGAGATCTTTTTGAATCTACTATTAAAAGATCTTACAACGTAAAAAATTCTGGAATTTGGTTTCCCGGACATGGTGGATTTTTAGATAGGTTAGACAGTTTTATTTTTGTAATTCCAATTATAGCTACAATAGTAACTAGTATTAGTTATCTACTTTAAAATAATATTCAAAGTGATTCATAGAGAAGGAGTTTTATTTTTAGTTTATGCTTTTATAATAATATTATTATTAATATTTGTTTCTTTTTTTTTATTTTCTAATCTCATTTCTTTTTTCACTTCTATTTTTTTAATAATTTTTTATGTTTTTCTGATCTTTTTTTTTAGAAATCCAAAAAAGTTTTTTCATGAAAAAAATTGTGATAAAGAAAAAGAAATAGTTATTTCTCCCGCTGATGGAAAAATTGTGGAAATAAAAAATATTTTTGAAACTGAGTTTTTAAAGAAAAATTGTATATGTATTTCTATTTTTATGTCTCCTTTTAATGTGCATGTTAATAGATTTCCTGTTTCTGGAAGGGTGATTTATACCAAATATCATCCAGGAAAATACTTGATAGCATGGTTTAAAAAGTCATCATTGAACAATGAGCGTACAACCATTGTTATAAAAACAAATAAAGGGAAAAAAATATTATTTAGGCAAATAGCTGGATTTTTAGCTAGACGTATTATTCTTTATGCAAGAAAAAATTCTATAGCAAAAAAGGGAGAAGAATTTGGATTTATAAAATTTGGATCTAGAATTGATGTTTTTCTCCCTTTAAATTCTGTAATTTTAGTGAAAAAGGGAGAAAAAGTTTCTGGAGGGGAAACTATAATTTCCATTATCCCGTTATAATCAACTCCCTTTATTAATTTTTTATTTTACTTCTTCATAATCTACATCTTGTACATTTTCATTTCCTTTATTGTTACTTTTTTTATCATTTTCTTTTTTGTCTGATTCACTATTATTTTTTTTTGTATAAAGTTCTTGAGAAGCATTAGTCCAAGCTTCATTCAGTTTTTTCATGTATTTATCAATAGAAACAAAATCTTTTTTAGAATGAGCTTTTTTTAATTCTTCTAACGAAATTTCTATATTCTTTCTATTATCTTCTGATAATTTATCTCCATAGTCTTTCAACTGTTTTTCAGATTGGAATATTTGATTATCAGCAGAATTTAATTTTTCTATTTCTTTTTTTATTTTATCATCTTTTTGAGAATTTTCTTCCGCTTCTCTTTTCATTTTTTCTATTTCTTCTTGATTCAACCCTGAAGAAGTTTCAATACGTATAGATTGTTCTTTCCCTGTCCCTTTATCTTTTGCAGATACATTAAGTATGCCGTTAGCGTCTATATCAAAAGTTACTTCTATTTGAGGGATTCCTCTAGGAGCTGGTGGAATATCAACTAAATCAAATCGACCTATCTCTTTATTATCATTAAACATTGGTCTTTCTCCTTGTCCAACACGTATAGTGACTGCTGATTGATTGTCAGAAGCTGTAGAAAAAGTTTCAGATTTTTTAGTAGGAATCGTTGTATTAGATTCAATAAGTTTCGTAAAGACACCTCCTAAGGTTTCAATTCCTAAAGATAAAGGAGTTACATCTAATAACAATACATTTTGTACATCTCCAGTTAAAACACCTCCTTGTATAGCAGCTCCAATAGCAACGACTTCATCTGGATTTACTCCTTTAGACGGTTTTTTTTTGAAAAATCTTTCTACTTCTTCTTGTACTTTAGGAATGCGAGTAGACCCACCTACTAAAATAACTTCGTCTATATCTTTAGTACTTAAATTTGCATCTTTTAAAGCTTTAGAACAAGGATTTATAGAACGTTGTATTAATTTTTCTGATAGTTGCTCAAATTTTGCTCTAGTTAAGGGAATAACTAGATGCTTAGGACCAGATCCAGTTGCTGTGATATATGGAAGATTGATTTCTGTTTGATTAGAAGAAGATAATTCTATTTTTGCTTTTTCAGAAGCTTCTTTTAAACGTTGTAAAGCCATAGGATCTTTTCTAAGATCCAACCCTTCTTTAGATTTAAATTCATTTGCAAGATGATCAATTATTACTTGATCGAAATCATCTCCACCTAAGTGAGTGTCCCCGTTTGTAGAAAGAACTTCAAAAACTCCATCTCCTAATTCCAAAATAGAAACATCAAAAGTTCCTCCTCCTAAATCATATACGACTATTTTTTTATTTTGATTGGTTTTGTCTAACCCATAAGCCAATGCCGCTGCAGTAGGTTCATTGATAATTCGTTCTACTTTTAATCCTGCTATTTCTCCTGCTTCTTTAGTAGCTTGTCTTTGCGCATCGTTGAAATAAGCTGGAACAGTGATTACTGCTCTATTAACTTCTTCTCCAAGATAATCTTCAGCTGTTTTTTTCATTTTTTGTAAAATCATTGCTGATATTTCCTGAGGAGCATACAATCTTTTTTCTATATCTACACGAGGCGTATTATTTCCTCCTTTTATGACTTTGTATGGGATATGTTTTAATTCTTCTGTAACTTCGGAATACATTCTTCCCATAAATCGTTTAATTGAAAAAATAGTTTTTTGTGGATTAGTAACCGCTTGTCTTTTTGCTGGATCTCCTATTTTTCTTTCTCCTCCATCTACAAAAGCAACTATAGATGGAGTAGTTCTTTTTCCTTCTGAATTAGGTATAACAATAGGATCATTAATTTCCATGACCGCAACACAAGAATTTGTTGTTCCTAAATCTATTCCTATAATTTTACTCATTTTTATTACGTTTTTTCATATTAATTAATCAACCAATAGCTCTCCAATCATTATGCCACAATGAAAATAAAACCCTTTACAAATAAAGGGAGAAGAATGTATGACAATAAAAAGCTTTTCAAAAAAATTCTTTTTATGACAAAAAGTCATTTTATGAATATTTTTAAAATTTCTTATATTACAGAAAATAAAAAATATGGATCCGTTAAGTTTAAAAACTACTTCGTCCAAAAAAAAATCGATAGTAAAGTCATGGGTAATAATGGACGCGACCAATCAAATTCTTGGGAGGTTTTCTTCTAGAATAGCTTCTATTATAATAGGAAAACATAAACCTTTTTTTTCTCCACATGTAGAGTGCGGAGATCATGTAGTTGTTATCAATTCTAATAATATTAGACTCACTGGAAAAAAATGGGATCAGAAAAAATATATCCGTTATACTGGATATCCTGGAGGAAAAAAAGTAACTCTTGTTAAGAATTTGTTTAATAAAGATTCAAGGAATTTGATATACAAAGCAGTAAAAGGAATGCTTCCTAAAAATCGTTTAGGTCGTTCAATTTTGAAAAATCTTCATGTATATCAGAAATCCATTCACAAACATGAAGCTCAAAAACCTATCTTATTTAAAGATAATTAAAAATTTATGATACATACTATAGGAAGAAGAAAAAGATCTCTTGCTCGTGTTTATTTGAAAATAGGGAATGGATTAATAACTATTAATTCCAAAAAATTGGATCAGTATTTTCCAAAATATGTTCACCAAAAAGTTTTATATCCTATTAAGATTATTGATAAGTTGGATCAATTTGATATGAATATAAAAGTTATTGGTGGAGGGTTTAATGGACAAGCAGAAGCAATTTGCCTTGCGATATCTCGTGCCCTTTGTCAATTTGATCTAAAACATAGAAGTAAATTAAAAGATAAAGGATTATTAACTCGCGATTCTAGAGAAGTTGAGAGAAAAAAATTTGGTCAAAAAAAAGCTAGAAAAAAATACCAATTTTCAAAACGTTAAAACATTATAAATAGAAAAAACTGAAAAATAAAAATGAAAATTAATACTCAAGATTTGTTGAAAGCTGGTGTTCATTTTGGACATATTGCACGAAAGTGGAATCCAAATATGCGTCCTTTTATTTTTATGAAAAAAAGGGGAATTCATATTATTGATTTATCAAAAACAATTTCTAAATTGGAAGAAGCTTGTAATGGATTAAAAAAAATAGCAACAACTGGAAAAAAAATATTGTTGGTAGGAACTAAAGCTCAGGCTAAAGAAAAAGTTTCTTCTTATGCGAAAAGTATAAATATGCCTTGTGTAACAGAAAGATGGTTAGGTGGATTGTTGACGAATTTCACAACCATTCGGAAATCTGTTAAAAAGATGAATGGTATAGAAAAAATGAAAAAGAATGGAACTTTTAACACTTTGTCCAAAAAAGAAAGACTATTAATTAATCGATTGCATGAAAAATTACATAAAAATTTAGGGAGTATTTCAAACATGAGTCATATACCAGGTGGTATTTTTTTAGTAGATCCAAATAAAGAAAAAATAGCATTGACAGAAGCTAAAAAATTGAGTATTCCCATATTTGCTATGGTAGATACAAACACGGATCCTAATGGAATTCATTATCCTATTCCTTCTAATGATGATTCATCCAAATCTATAAATATTATTTTGAAATTTGTGACAGAAGCCATAAAAAATGGAATTTTAATCAACAGAAATGAACGTGAAGAAAAAAATTATACAAATAAAAAACCATGAATATTTCTGTATCTCAAATTAATAAACTTAGAAAGTTGACAGGTGTTGGAATAATGGATTGCAAAAAAGCGTTAGTTGATTCCAACGGAAATATAGACGAAGCTACTCTTCTTTTAAGAAAAAAGGGAGAAAAAGTAGCAGTCAATCGATCATCCTTTCAAATGAAAGAAGGCGCTGTTGTTTCTTCTATAAGTTCTGATTATTCTTCTGGAACAATTATAGGTCTTAGTTGTGAAACAGATTTTCTATCTAAGAGTCACGAATTTTTAAGTTTTTTATCTATGTTATCTAAAAAATCTTTATCATGTCATACTAAAGAAGATTTTTTATCCAGTTTTTTTCATGAAGATAACAGTGTTCAAGAGATGATCGTCAATCATATGGGGCTCGTAGGTGAAAAATTAGAATTAAAAATTTTTGAAAAAATAGATTCTCCATTTGTCGCAGATTATACTCACAACAATCATAAAATTGCAACATTAGTTGGATTTTCTTCTAAAATAAATATATCTGTAGCTAGAAATATAGCAATGCATATTACAGCCATGAATCCTATAGCTGTAAATGAGGAAGAAATTCCAAATATACTCATGGAAAGAGAAATAGATATTATTAAAAATCAAGTTAAAAAAGAAATAAAATTAAAAAATACGGAAATAATGGAAAAAATCATCCAAGGAAAAATTAAAAAATTTGTTTTAAATAATACATTACTGAATCAGAAATTTATAAAGAACAATAAAATAAATATTCAGGAATATTTGAATGAATTTCACAATAATATAAAAATAAATCTTTTCAGAAGAGTGAGTATTTAATAATAATAATAATTGGATGAAAAAACTAATGTTAATAATTTTGGATGGTTGGGGAATTTCTTCTTCCATAAATTCTTCTGCTATAGAACAAGCTAATACTCCGTTTATTAATTATTGCTCAAATCACTTTCCTTTTAGCAAATTGGAAGCTTCAGGATCTTATGTAGGATTACCTAAAGGACAAATGGGAAATTCTGAAGTAGGTCACATAAGTTTAGGATCTGGACGAAAAGTTATTCAAAGTTTAGAAAAAATAAATATATCTATTGAAAGTGGTTTTTTCAGAAAAAAAGTCAGCGCTATTTTTGATAAAATTTGTCTATCAAAAAAAAGAATTCATTTCATTGGATTATTATCTGATGGAGGGGTGCATTCCCACATGAATCATCTTTTTATTTTACTTAAAGTAGCTTGTGAAAAAAAAATAAAAGATGTTTTTATACATGTTTTTACAGATGGTAGGGACTCTTCACCAAAAAAGAGTATTTTTTATATCAATGAACTAATAAAAAAAACTAAAAAATACGTTGGTAAATTATCTTCTGTTATTGGAAGATATTATTCAATGGATCGTGATCATAGATGGGAAAGAACTAAAAAAGCATATAATGCAATGGTTTATTCAAAAGGAATTTATACTAAAAATATTTTTTCTTCTATAGAAGAATCATATAAAAATGGAGTGACCGATGAGTTTCTCCCTCCTTTAATAATTACTGACAATGAAGGATCCCCTATTTCAAAAATAGAAGATGGAGATGTTGTTTTTTGTTTCAACTTTCGACCAGACCGTTCTAGACAAATAACAGAACTTTTTATTGGATATAATTCTTTTTTAGATATAAGAAAGATAAATTTATCTAATTATATATCTATGACTTGTTTTAATTCTAAATATAAAGATATTCATGTTCTTTTTGAAAAAGATTGTTTATCAGAAACATTAGGTGAAATTTTGGAAAAAGAAGGGAAAAAACAGATTCGTATAGCTGAAACAGAAAAATATCCGCATGTTACTTTCTTTTTCTCGGGAGGGAGAGAAGTCCCTTTTGATAAAGAAACTAGAATTCTATGTGAATCCCCTAAAGTCTCTACTTATGATTTAAAACCTGAGATGAGCGCAAAGAATATTGTGAAGAAAATTATTCCTGAATTAAAAAAAAAAAATTCAGATTTTATTTGCTTAAATTTTGCAAATCCAGATATGGTGGGGCATACTGGGAAAATGAAAGAGACAATAAAAGCTTGTGAATATGTTGATAAATGCACAAAACTTTGTTCTGAAGAAGCAATAAAAAATTCATATACAGTTGTTATAGTAGGAGATCATGGAAATGCAGATTACATGATTAACCCCGATGGAAGTCCTAATACAGCTCATACTACATCTTTAGTCCCCTTTATTCTTTTAGATCAAGACATTAAAAAACAAAATTCTTTATTGAAAGATAGAGGATCCTTATCAGATGTAGCTCCTACTATACTTCAATTAATGAAATTACCTATCCCTCATGTAATGAGTGGAACTTCTATTATTAGAAAATGTAGAAAAAAATAATTGTGTTTTGATACGTTTAAAAACGATAGAAGAAATAATATTAATCAAAAAGAGTGCCTTTTTGGCTTCTAAAACATTGGGAATGTTAGCTAAAGAAGTTAAACCTGGTGTAAATACTCTTTATTTAGATAAACTTGCAGAAAATTTTATTCGAGATCACGGTGGCAAACCAGCTTTTTTAGGATTGTATGACTTTCCAAATACTTTATGTGTTTCTCCAAATCATCAAGTAGTTCATGGAATCCCTAATAGAGAACCTTTGTCTGAAGGAGATATTCTATCTATAGATTGTGGCGTTTATATGAATGGATTCTATGGAGAACATGCTTATACTTTTGAAGTTGGAAATGTTTCTGCCGACATAAAAAAATTTCTTGATTGTTCTAAAAAATCTCTTTATATTGGAATCTCCAAATGTTTAACCGGAAATCATATTGGGGATATAGGTTTTTCTATACAATCTTACATTGAAAAATGTGGATACAATGTTGTAAAGGATCTTGTAGGTCATGGTATCGGGAAAAAAATGCATGAAGATCCTCAAGTTCCTAATTTTGGAAAAAAAGGAAAAGGTTTTCCATTAAAAAATGGATTGGTACTTTCTGTAGAACCTATGGTTAATTTAGGCTCTTCCGAAATTTTTTTTCATAAAGATCAATGGACTATTACTACTTTAGATGAAAAAATATCTTCTCATTATGAACATAACATCGCTATTGTAGATGGATCTCCTTGTTTACTTTCTACTTTTCGTTATATTTACAAAGAACTTAATGTTCAATCATTTGAAGAAACCCCTTTTCAAAACAAAAAAATTAATATTGATAATTTTTAATGTTAATTTATTGATTTAGTTGTATTTTTTTATTAAATAGCATAATTTGCGTTCTAAATATAGAATATGCCTACTATACAACAATTAATTAGAAAAGGTCGTACTTCTGTTTCCAAAAAAAGGAAATCAATTGCATTGGAATTTTGTCCTCAAAAAAGAGGAGTTTGTACTAGGGTTTACACTACAACTCCAAAAAAACCAAATTCAGCTATGCGAAAAGTGGCTCGTGTTCGTTTTACAAATGGAAGAGAAGTTATTAGTTATATAACAGGAGAAGGCCATAATCTTCAAGAACATTCAATCGTATTAGTTAAAGGGGGGAGAGTGAAAGATTTACCAGGAGTAAAGTACAAAATCGTTCGAGGTGCTCGTGATACAGCTGGAGTGAGTGGAAGAAAAAAAAGTAGAAGTAAATATGGAGCTAAATTAGCTAAAAAAGATTGAGTTAATGAGAAAAGTAAAAAAGAAAGAGAAAGTATATTTTCCAGATCCAAAATTCAACGATCCACTTGTTACACGTTTTGTCAATCATTTAATGAAAAATGGAAAAAAAAACGTGGCATATAGAATATTTTATAATGCTATGAAAAAAATAGATTTAATAAAAGAAAAAGAAGAAAAATCAGCATTAGAAATATGTAAAAATGGATTAAAAAATGTAATGCCTCATGTTGAAGTAAGAACTCGTCGCATGGGGGGGTCTAATATTCAGATTCCTGTTCCTATTTCTTCTAATAGTAAAATGACAAAAGCAATAAAATTGTTGATATCTTGCGCTTCTATTAGAAACGAAAAGACTATGGCAAATAAGTTAGCTTCTGAAATATGGGATGCTTTTCAAGAACAAGGAGAAGCTATTAAAAGAAAAGAAAACATTCACAAAATGGCTGAATCCAATAAAGCTTTTTCGCATTTTAGATTTTAGTTTTTTATTATGGAAAAAGACTTAAAATACACAAGAAATATAGGAATTGCAGCACATATTGATGCAGGAAAAACAACTACCACAGAAAGAATTTTATTTTATACAGGAATAAATCATAAAATAGGAGAAGTTCATGATGGAGCAGCCACTATGGATTGGATGCAGCAAGAACAAGAACGTGGAATAACTATAACTTCTGCAGCTACATGTTGCGAATGGATATATAATAATAAAAAATATCAGATTAATATTATAGATACCCCAGGTCATGTAGATTTTACTGTAGAAGTAGAACGATCAATGAGAGTTTTAGATGGAATGGTAGTTTTATTTAGTGCAGTTGATGGTGTTGAACCTCAATCTGAAACTGTATGGAGACAAGCAGATAAATACGGAATCCCTAGGATAGCTTTTGTTAATAAAATGGATAGACAAGGTGCTGATTTTTTTAATGTTTGTTCTCAAATAAAAAAAATTTTAGGAGCCAGTTCAGTCCCATTGCAACTTCCTATTGGAAGTGGAGATAATTTTATAGGAGTGGTAGATTTAATAACGAATAAGGCTATAATATGGGATGAAAAAAATTATGGAATGACGTATAAAAATCATCCTATTCCAGAAGAAATGAAAAATATAGTCAATGATTACCATAATCAACTTATTGAAACTTTATCCGAACATGATGATGTTATAATGGAAAAGTTTTTGTACAATAATTATCCTATATCAGAGGACGATATTATTCATTCTTTGCAGAAGAATACAATAAAAATGAAAGTAATTCCTATTCTATGTGGTTCTTCTTTTAAAAACAAAGGAGTCCAAGCTATATTAGATGCTATATGCAGATATTTGCCTTCTCCTTTAGAAGTTAAAGATATAGTGGGCATACACCCTATCAGTGAAAAAAAAGAGATAAGAAAACCCAATGAAAATGAACCTTTTTCTGCTTTAGCTTTCAAAATAGCAAGTGATCCTTTTGTAGGCCGTTTAGCTTTTTTCAGAGTTTATTCTGGAAAAATTAAATCTGGATCTTACAGTTTTAATGCAAGATCTGGAAATAAAGAACGTATTTCTAGAATATATCAAATGCATGCAAACAAACAAAATCCAATAGAAAAAATTGGAGCTGGGGATATAGCAGCGGTAGTTGGTTTTAAAGATATTAAAACAGGTGATACTTTATGTGATGAAAAACATCCAATTTTATTAGAAAATATATTGTTTCCTGATCCAGTTATAGGTTTAGCTATTGAACCTAAATTTAAATCTGATATTGATAAAATGACTTTAGCTTTATCTAAATTAATGGAGGAAGATCCTACTTTTCAAGTTAGGACGGATGATTATACAGGTCAAACTATTATTTCTGGAATGGGAGAACTCCATTTGGAAATTATTGTAGATCGTATGAAGAGAGAATTCAAAGTTGAAGTGAATCAAGGAAAACCTAAAGTAGAGTATAAAGAAGCTTTAACAAATTTGGTAGAACATAGAGAAATTTATAAGAAACAAACAGGTGGTAGGGGAAAGTATGCAGATATATTATTTAAATTAGAACCTGGAGATATAGGAAAATCTGGATTGATATTTATCAATAAAATAAAAGGAGGAAGCATTCCAAAAGAATACATCCCTTCCATAGAAAAAGGATGTAAAGAAATGATGAAAAATGGGCCTTTATCTGGATATGAAATAGATAGCGCTAAAGTAACTATTCTGGATGGTTCTTATCATTCTGTTGATTCTGATCAACTTTCTTTTGAAATAGCAGGAAAATTAGGTTTTAAAGAAGCCGCTAAAAAATCTAATCCTGTTTTATTAGAACCAATTATGAAATTAGAAGTAATTGTTCCAGAAGAAAACATGGGTGAAGTAATAGGAGATTTAAATCGTAGAAGAGGAATAGTTCAAAATATGAGTACAAAAAATAATGTAAAGATAATTCAATCTTTGGTTCCATTATCTGAAATGTTTGGATATGTAACAGTTTTACGAACACTTTCTTCCGGAAGAGGAACTTCTGTAATGGAATTTTCTCACTATGATACGGTTCCTTCCAATGTAATCAATGGTATTATTATAGAAACCCGTAATAAAAAAGAAAAAAAATAAGAGATATGGGGCATGATATAAAAATTAAATTAAAATCTTATGATTATAATTTGTTAGATAAATCAGCTGAAAGAATTGTTAATTCAGTCCTTCCTACGGGAGTTGTATTGAATGGACCCGTTCCTTTACCTACTGAAAAAAAAATATTTACAGTATTACGTTCTCCACATGTAAATAAAAAATCAAGAGAACAATTCTTTCTTCCTACTCATAAAAGACTTTTACAAATTCATAATGCCTCATCCAAAACAGTAGATGCATTAATGAAATTAGAGTTGCCTAGTGGAGTTGAAGCGGAAATAAAAGTGTAAGAAATGTCTGGATTAATAGTAAAAAATATAGGAATGACAAGCATCTTCTTGGAAGATGGGAAAAGAGTTCCTTGTACTGTTGTAAAAGCAGACCCTTGTTATGTTGTTCAAATAAAAACAATAGAAAATGATGGCTATTTTTCTGTTCAACTTGGAATTGATGAAAAAAAAATGAAAAAAACTAATAAACCTTTATTCGGTCATTTTAAAAAAGCTGGATTATCTCCGAAAAAAAAACTATTAGAATTTAAAGAGAATTCAGTTTCTCATTTTAATTTAGGAAGCAAAATAAGCATAGACCTTTTTAAAGAAGGAGAATTAGTTAGTATAAAAGGAATTTCTAAAGGAAAGGGATTTCAAGGAGTGGTTAAAAGACATAATTTTTCAGGAGTAGGAGAAAGAACTCATGGGCAACACAATAGATTAAGGTCTCCTGGATCAATAGGAGCGGGATCTGACCCTTCTCGTGTTTTTAAAGGTAAAAAAATGGCCGGAAAAATGGGAAAAAGAAATGTAACTATTAAAAACCTAAAAATATTAAAAATAGATACCCATCAAAATTTGATAATTTTGAAAGGATCAGTTCCAGGAAATAAAAATTCATATTTGATGATTAATAAAAAAAAATGGAATTAAAAATTCTAGATATAAAGGGAAATTTCACTGATAAAAAAGTGGAATTTAATGAAAAAATTTTTTCAAAAAAATCTTACGATCATTCTATATATTTAGAAGTAAAAAGATATTTGTCATCCCAACGTCAAGGGACACATAAATCTAAAGAAAGAGGAGAGTTATCTGGTAGTAATAGAAAATTACATAGACAAAAAGGGACCGGTGGTTCTAGAAAAGGAAACATTAAGAATCCTATTTTTAGAGGAGGAGGAAGAGTATTTGGTCCAAAACCCAGAAAATATTTAATTAAATTAAATAAAAGCACCAAAAATAAGGTAAAAAAGTTCATTATTGAACAAAAATTAATACAAAACAAAATCAAAATTATAGAAAATATTAAACTGAATATTCCAAAAACTAAATTTGTTTTAGAATTATTAAAATCACTACAGTTAAAAGATAAAAAATTATTAATGGTTCTTGGAGAAAAAAATAAAAATTTATATTTGTCTTCTCGGAATTTAGATAATTTTAAATTATTAAATGTGAATGAACTGGATTGTTTTTCCCTATTAAATTTTCCAAATGTCATTCTCTCTGAGAATTCAATAAAAAAAATTCACGAGTTTTTATCTATATAAATTTATGGATTATGATTTTGATTAAGCCTTTTTTTACAGAAAAGTTTACTAAAAACAATAATAGTTATATTTTATCTGTAGATATTAATTGTAATAAAATTCAAATCAAGAAAAAAATTCAAAAAAAATTTGGGGTTTCTGTAAAAAATGTTAGAACTATGATCTATCCTAGAAAGGATAAATCTAAATATACTAAAAAAGGATTTCTTTATGGAAAAACCAATAGAATAAAAAAAGCTGTTATTCAACTTAAAGAAAATCAAAAAATTGATTTTTTTAATAAAAAAGAAGTCTAGTGTCAATTAGAAAGTTAAAACCTATTACACCTGGTCAACGTTTCAGAATAAAAAATCGTTTTGATCAAGTAACAAATAATAATCCTGAAAAAACCTTAGTTAAAGGAAAATGCAAATCTGGAGGAAGAAATAATACTGGAAGAATGACCATGCGTTATATTGGAGGTGGGCATAAAAAAAAGTATAGAATAATAGATTTTAAAAGAAGAAAATTTGGAATACCTGCGGTAATAAAATCTATAGAATATGATCCGAATAGATCTTCTTTAATTGCTTTACTTCATTACAAAGATGGAGAAAAAAGATACATTGTAGCTATAGATGGATTAAAAATAGGTCAAGAAGTTATTTCTGGAAAAAAAATCCCTTTTCATATGGGGAATTCTACTTTTTTGAGTGAGATCCCGTTAGGAACTAATGTCTCTTGTATAGAACTTAGACCTGGTCAGGGAGCAAAAATAGCAAG
Organism: Blattabacterium cuenoti; assembly: GCF_014252075.1. Lineage (NCBI taxonomy): Bacteria > Pseudomonadati > Bacteroidota > Flavobacteriia > Flavobacteriales > Blattabacteriaceae > Blattabacterium > Blattabacterium cuenoti. The sequence continues at coordinate 412,202 of NZ_CP059209.1, read as the reverse complement.
AAGTGCAGGTTCTTTTGCTCAATTATTTGCAAAAGATGAAAAATATGTTACAATTAAACTTCCTTCTGGAGAAATGAGAATGATTATGAAGACTTGCATGGCAACCATTGGAGTTGTCTCTAACACGGATCATCAGTTAGAAACATATGGAAAAGCAGGAAAAAAAAGACATTTTGGAAAAAGACCTAGAACTAGAGGAGTGGCAATGAATCCTGTAGATCATCCAATGGGAGGTGGAGAAGGAAAATCCTCTGGAGGAATCCCTAGAAGCAGAAAAGGATTACCTTCTAAAGGATTTAGAACTCGTTCTAAAAAAAAATATTCTAACAAATATATTTTACAAAGGAGAAAAAAATAAATTTTTATCATGGCAAGATCTTTAAAAAAAGGCCCGTATGTATCAATAAAATTGCAAAAAAAAGTATTAAAAAATCTGAAGTTAGAAAAAAAAACTATTATTAAAACTTGGTCTAGACCATCGACTATTTTACCAGATTTCGTTGGACAAACATTCGCTGTTCATAATGGAAAACAATTTGTAAATGTATATGTTACTGAAAATATGATTGGACATAAATTGGGTGAATTTGCTCCTACTCGCACTTTTAGAGGGCATTCTGGTTCCAAGAATAAATTGAAAGGAAAAAATTAAAACCACAATGAAACAAGAAACTAGTGTAGTTTCAGCTTCTTTGAATGGAGTTAGGACATCTCCAAGAAAAATGAGATTAATAGCAAATTTAATTCGAAATAAAGAAATCCAAATAGCTTTGGATATATTAACATATAGTCATAAAAGAAGAATATCTCTTCTTTTTAAGAAATTACTTCTTTCTTTATTATCTAATTGGAAAAAAAAATATGATGAATCTTATTCTGAAAAAGAGTATTTGTTATATATAAAGGAAATTAGAGTCAATCAAGGAAAAACCTTAAAAAGGATACGTCCTGTTCCTCAAGGAAGAGGTCATAGAATTAGAAAAAGGTCAAGTAACGTTCTCGTTTTTTTAGAAAAAAAAAAAGAAATGTAATATATGGGACAAAAAACAAATCCAATAGTTAACCGTCTTGGAATCATTATGGGCTGGCAATCTAGCTGGTGTAATAATTATAAAGATAGAATACAGGAGGATTTTAAAGTAAGAAGATATATAGAAGCTAGATTACCAAAAGGTATAGTTTCTCGTATTTTCATTGAAAGAACTTTGAAATTTATTACTATCACTATTCGTACATCACGACCAGCTCTTGTTATAGGAAAAGGAGGAGATGAAGTAGATACAATTAGGAAAGAATTAAAAAAACTTACTAAAAAAGAAGTTCAAATTAATATATCTGAAGTTAAACGTCCTGAATTAGATGCTCCATTAGTATCTAAAGGTTTAGTTAGACAATTAGAAAATAGAATTTCTTATAAAAAAGTAATTAAGTTATCTATTTTTTCTGCTATGAGAATGAATGCTCAAGGAATAAGAATTCAGATTTCAGGTAGACTTAATGGATCAGAAATGGCTAGATGTGAAATCTATAAAGAAGGGAGAATTTCTCTCGGAACTTTTCGTGCTGATGTAGATTATCATATGGCAGTAGCTCATACTGTTTATGGAAGTATAGGGATTAAAGTATGGATTATGAAAGGAGAGGTCTATGGAAAAAGAGAATTATCTCCTTTATTAGGAGGAATACAAAAAAAACAAAGAGCAAATAAAACCTTTCACAGGAAAAAAAAATAGGACATATTTTTACCATGTTACAACCAAAAAAAACAAAATACAAAAAAAAACAAAAAGGAAGGATTCGTGGAAATTCCAAGAAAGGGATTTTTCTTTCTAGAGGGTTATATGGAATAAAAGCTTTAGAAGGAGGCTGGATCACTTCGAAACAGTTAGAAGCTGCACGAGTAGCTGCTACTAGACATATGAAAAGAGAAGGAAAATTATGGATTAATATATTTCCAGACAAACCTGCTACTAAGAAACCTCAAGAAGTACGTATGGGAAAAGGAAAAGGACCTGTTGAATATTGGGTCTCTGTAGTGAAACCTGGAAGAATTTTGTTCGAAATCGATGGGGTGGAAATGAATGAGGCTAAAGAAGCTTTAAGATTAGCTTCTCAAAAGCTTCCTATTAAAATGAAATTTATTTTTTCTAATGAAATTAAATTATGAAAGATTTAGATATAAAAACTTTATCAATTGATGATTTAATTCAAAAAATTGAAGTTCATAAAAATAATTATCAAAATATAAAATTTTACAATTCTGTAGAAATGAATAAAAATCCTATGATTATTAGAATTATTAGGAAAAAAATTGCTAGATTGAAAACAGAATTAAACAAGAAAATAAATGATAATAGAGCATAAAAAATCCATTATTCGTAATAAAAGGAAACAAAGACAAGGAACTGTTATAAGTGATAATATGGATAAAACTATTGTAGTCTCTGAAGTAAAAAAAATGAAACACAGATATTATGGTAAAAGTATTATAAAGAAAAAAAAATATATGGTTCATGATGAGAAAAATGTTTCTAAAAATGGAGACAAAGTTAGTATTATGGAAATTCGTCCTATAAGTAGAAAAAAATGTTGGAGATTAGTATCCATATTGGAGAAATCCAAATAATATTTGTATGTTACAACAAGAGTCTATTTGTAAAGTATCGGATAATACAGGGGCTAAAGAAGCTTTGATTATTAGAGTACTAGGAGGAACAAAAAAAAGATATGCTTCTCTAGGAGATTCTATAGTTGTTACTATAAAAGCATCTGTTTCCGGAGGAAGTACAGTAAAAAAAGGTCAAGTATCTAAGGCTGTGGTTATTAGAACAAAAAATAAAACAAGGAGAAAAGATGGATCTTACATAAGTTTTGATGATAATGCTTGTGTATTAATTAATGCTTCTGGAGAAATGATAGGAACAAGGGTTTTTGGTCCTGTAGCAAGAGAACTTAGAGAAAAAGAATATATGAAAATAATATCTTTAGCACAAGAAGTTTTGTAATATATTATGAAAAAAATAAAAAAAGAAGACAAAGTCTTGGTTTTATCAGGAAATTATAAAGGTAGTCAAGGTGTTGTTTTAAGAGTTTTTCCCAAAAAAAATAAAGCTATTGTACATAATTTAAATATGGTAAAGAGACACTCAAAACCTAGTTTGAAAAACCCTAAAGGAGAAATTAAAAAGAAAGAAGCTCCAATTCATATATCCAACTTACAAAAAGTTAAAGAAAAAGAATGATTTATCAATCTAGGTTGCAAGAATTGTATAAAAAAGAAATACTTTCGAAGTTAATCAAAAAGTTTGGATACAAATCTATTATGGAGGTTCCTAAATTAAAAAAAATAGTGGTTCATCAAGGAATTGGTTTATCTGTTGTAGATAAAAAAATAATAGATTTTTCTATAAAAGAGATAACAGATATAACAGGACAAAAAGCTATTTTTTGTTATTCTAAACATGATGAATCTGGCTTTAAGCTCAGAAAGGGAATGCCTATAGGAGTAAAAGTTACTTTACGAAAAGTAAAAATGTTTGAATTTTTAGAAAGACTTATTGTTGTTTATTTACCTAGAGTAAGAGATTTTAATGGGGTAAAAAAGAGTAGTTTCGATGGTCATGGAAATTATAATATGGGAATTACAGAACAAGTGATTTATCCTGAAATAAATATTGATAAAATTAAAAAAAATATGGGAATGAATATTACATTTGTAACTTCTTCTAAAAATGATGCAGGAGCTAAAAGTCTTTTATCTTTTTTTGGAATCCCTTTTAATAACAAATAAAAATGTCTAAAGAATCAGTCAAAGCAAGACAAAGGAAAAGAGAAAAAATGGTAATGAAATACGCAAATAAAAGAAAAATTCTAAAAAAATCAAAAAATTATGAACTTTTGCAAAAGTTACCTAAAGATGCTTCTCCTGTTCGTTTAAGAAATAGATGTTCTATTACTGGAAGAAGCAGAGGTTATATGCGTTTGTTTGGTGTTTCTCGTATTGTTTTTAGGAATTTAGTTTCTCAGGGACTAATCCCTGGAGTCAAGAAAGCTAGTTGGTAGATTAAAAATATATATTTGTATGGATCCAATTGCTGATTTTTTAACTAGAATTAGAAATGCTAGTTTAGCAAAACATAGATTTTTAGAAGTTCCTTCTTCTAAAATAAAAAAAGAAATTGCTAATGTTTTATTAAAGGATGGGTATATTTTGAGTTATAAAATAGAAAAGGATAAAAAAACTATTAAAATAGCTTTAAAATATTCTCAAGAGGAAACTTCTGTTATTCAAAAAATAGTTAGAATAAGTAAACCAGGTCTTAGAAAATATTGCAAATATAAAAAATTACCTCGTGTGTTAAATGGGTTAGGAATTGCAATAATTTCCACTTCTAATGGAGTCATAACAGATAAACAAGCAAGAAAAAAAAGAATAGGGGGAGAAATTTTGTGTTATGTGTATTGATAAATAATTTTTGAAATGTCTAGAATTGGAAAAAAACCTATTTTTATTCCTGAAAATGTGAATGTAAAAATATTTGATAATAAAATATTAGTGGAAGGGACTTTAGGATCTTTAATTCAAAGAATTTCTAAAAAATTGCAATTTCGTTTGCATGAAAATCAATTAATAATTACCAAAATTCATAAAAATAAGGAATCTAAATCTTTGCATGGATTGTATCGTGTATTAATCCACAATATGATTATAGGAGTTACAAAAGGATTTATGAAAGGATTAGAATTAGTAGGGATTGGATATAGAGCTACTTATAAAGAAAAAATTTTGAATTTGAATTTAGGTTTTTCTCATAATATTATGATGCAGATCCCTGAAGAAGTTCATATAGAGATCAAAACGGAAAAAGGAAAAAATACTATTATAATTTTGAAATCTCATGATAAACAACTTTTGGGAATGATAGCTGCTAAAATTAGATCTTTCAGAGTTCCTGAACCTTATAAAGGGAAAGGAATAAGATATTTGAAAGAAGAAGTTCGTAGAAAAGCAGGAAAATCAGCTTAATTTTTTAACAAAAATGAGAAAAGAAAAATCGAAAAAAATTTTTGGAAAATCAGAAAGACCTAGAATTTCTGTTTTTAGAAGTAACAAAGGAATATATGCTCAGATTATAAATGATGAAACTGGAAGAACTTTGGTTTCATCATCATCAAGAGAAAAAATATTCCATCATTCTAAAAAAACAAAAATGGAATTATCTAGCGAAGTAGGTAAATTGCTAGGAGGTCGAGCTGTAAAATTGAAAATAAAAAAATTAGTGTTCGACAGAGGAAGATATTTATATCATGGAAGAGTGAAATCTTTAGCTGAAGGAATTAGAAAATCTGGACTAAAATTTTAGATAAAAAATCATATAGTAATGGGATCGGATAAAAAAATAAAATATGCGGGATTAGAATTAAGGGAAAAGTTAGTTGGAGTAACGAGGGTTTGCAAGGTTACTAAAGGAAGAAGATATTTTAGTTTTAGCGCTATTGTTGTTAAAGGAAATGAAAATGGAGTAGTAGGTTATGGTTTTGGAAAATCTAAGGAAGCTCCTGATGCAATTCACAAAGCTGGAGAACAAGCTAAAAGAAATCTTTGTAAAGTTTGCATATCTAATGGGACTATTCCTCATGAGCAAGAAGCTAAATATGGAGGGGCTCATATTCTTATTAGACCAGCTTCTAATGGAACTGGAATTATAGCAGGAGGTCCTTTGAGGGCTGTCCTTGAAGCTGCAGGATTGAGAAATGTTTTGTCAAAATCTAAAGGATCTTCTAATCATCATAATGTTATTAAAGCTACTATTAAAGCGTTGAGTAAAATGAGAGATGTTAATGTTATTGCAAAACAGAGAGGAATTTCCATCAAAAAAGTATATAATGGATGAAAATATTTTCATAAATATTAATCAACTATCTCCAAAAAATGGATCTAATAAAAAAAAGTTAAGATTGGGAAGAGGACAGGGATCTGGAAAAGGAGGAACTTGTGGAAGAGGACATAAAGGAGCAAAATCTAGATCTGGATTTTCCAAGAAAAGAGGTTTTGAAGGAGGACAAATGCCTCTTCAAAGAAGAATTCCTAAATTTGGATTTAAAAGACATTTTTTGAGAAAAAAATTTTCTTTGATTAATTTAGACACAATTCAAAACTTTGTGGATCAAGGAAAAATTAAAAATTTTCTTGATCAAAAAATTTTACTAGAAAAAAATTTGGTAAAAAAAAATAATCCAGTCAAGATATTGGGAAGGGGAGAGCTGCGTTCTTCATTAAGAATATATGCATCTAAATTTAGCAAAAAAGCTTTGTTATCCATAAAAAAAATAGGAGGAGAAGCTTTATCATGAAAAATTATTATGGATAATTTTTTAACATATTTTCATAATATTTGGAATATTAAAGAATTACGAAAAAAAATAATAATAACTCTGAGTTTTTTGTTGGTATATCGTTTCGGTGCTTATGTTCCTCTTCCAGGAATTAATCCTTTGGGTATTAGCGATTTAATGGAAAAATTTAATTCAGGATCTAAAGGATTGATGCAAATTTTATCTTCTTTTACTGGAGGGGCTTTTAACCGAGCTTCAGTTCTAGCTTTAGGAATTATGCCTTATATATCTGCTTCTATTATTATTCAATTAATGTGTATCATTATTCCTTATTTGCAAAAATTGCAAAGAGATGGAGAAAGTGGGAGAAAACAAATTAGTTTTATTACAAGATGGTTAACAGTAGGAATATGTTTAATACAAGCACCTGTGTACCTCATTTCTTTAACTCAAAAATTAATTCCTTTTTCATCAAATTATTCTGATAATACTTATTTAATTGATATAAATACTTTTTATGGAAAAAGTATATTTTGGATAATAGGAATAATAATTTTGACATCTGGAACTTTATTTACTATGTGGTTAGGAGACAAAATTACAGATAAAGGAATAGGGAACGGAATATCCTTAATAATTATGTCCGGGATAATAGCGCGTTTTCCAGATGCTATAGCTAAAGAAATTTTTAGAAAAATGGAAATTGGAAATGGAGGATTAATAGTATTATTTCTTGAATTTTTATTATGGTTACTAGTCATTTTATTTTCTATTGTAATTATTCAAGCTATTAGAAAAATTCCGGTTCAATATGTTTCTCACTATAAATCTTTGGAAGTAGGATCTCAATTAATTCATAAAAAACATCAGTACCTTCCGCTTAAGATGACTGCTGCTGGAGTAATGCCTATTATATTTTCTCAAGCCATAATGCTTTTCCCCTTAACTTTTTCTGATTATGTAAAAAATGTTAATATTAGGAATTTTTTTCATCTTTTTCAAGATATTTATGGATTATGGTACAATTTGACTATTTCTGTATTGGTAATAGCATTTACTTTTTTTTATACAGCTATTACAATTCCAGTAAATCAAATGGCTGATGATTTAAAAAGAAATGGAGGACACATCCCAAAAATTAAACCTGGAAAAGAAACTGCTGAATATATAGATAATATTTTATCTAAAATTACGTTACCAGGGGCTGTTTTACTAGCTATAATAGCTATTTTTCCAGCTATAGTTTTTCGTATAGGAGTAACTCAAAATTTTGCATTGTTTTACGGAGGCACTTCATTATTAATTGTAGTAGGAGTTATTTTAGATATTTCTCAACAAGTAAATATTTATTTACTGAATTATCATTATGATGGGTTGATGATGATGAAAAATCGTAGTGAAAGATATACTAGATTATAATTTTTTTTGTATATTAATTTGTTATATATTAATTATATTTAATTGTTTATGACTAAACAAAAACATATTGAAGTTGATGGAACTATTGTAGAATCGTCTCCAAATGCGATGTTTCGTGTTGAATTGGAAAATGGATGTATTGTTAAAGCTCATATATCCGGAAAGATGAGAATGCATTATATAAAAATATTGCCTGGAGATAAAGTGAGGTTAGAAATGTCTTCTTATGATTTAGAAAGAGGAAGAATTACTTATAGATATTAAGATTTTAATAAAAAAATTATATTATGAAAGTTAGAGCTTCTTTAAAAAAAAGAACTGAGAATTGTAAGATTGTTAGTCGAAAAGGACGTTTGCGAATTATTAACAAAAAAAACCCTAGATTTAAACAGAAACAGGGATAAATAAATATGGGAGTTCGAATTTCAGGAGTAGATATTCCTAGGTCTAAAAGAGGTGTTATAGGTCTTACTTATTTGTATGGAATAGGAAGGAGTATGTCCAAAATAATTTTGGATTCTGTTGGAATAAATGAAAATAAGAAAGTGGAAAATTGGTCTGATGATGATATTAGTAAAATAAGAAAATATATATCTAACAACATAAAAATTGAAGGAGAATTAAGGTCTGATACACAACTTAATATAAAACGATTAATGGATATAGGTTGTTATATAGGAACAAGACATAGAAAAGGTTTGCCGTTAAGAGGTCAAAAAACAAAAAACAATTGCAGGACCAGAAAGGGAAGAAAAAAAACTGTAGCAAATAAAAAGAAGGTCACAAAGTGATAATAAATCATTATGGCAAAATCATCATTGGGAAAAAAAAGATCGGTAGTTGTTGATTCTTTAGGAGAGGCTCATATTCAATCTACTTTTAATAATATTATTATAACGTTAACAAATAAAAAAGGGGAAGTAATAGCATGGTCTTCTGCTGGAAAAATGAATTTTAAAGGGTCTAAAAAAAACACACCATATGCCGCTCAAATGGCCGCAGAAAATGTAGCAAAAGAGGCTATAAATGCTGGTATTAAAAAAGTAGAAGTAAAAGTTAAGGGACCTGGAGCAGGAAGGGATGCAGCTATACGAGCTTTAAGTAATTCTGGAATTGTGGTAACAATGATAAAAGACATAACTCCATTGCCGCATAATGGTTGTCGTCCACCTAAAAGGAGAAGAGTTTAATATTTATTTAGAAATTATGGCAAAATACATAGGACCTAAAACTAAAATTTCTAGAAGATTTGGAGAATGTATTTATGGTGAAGATAAATATTTTGAAAGAAGAAAGTATCCATCTGGACAACACGGAAACAATCGTCGTAGAGGAAAACGTTCAGAGTATTTTATACAGTTTATAGAAAAACAAAAAGCAAAATATATTTATGGGATATTAGAACATCAGTTTGAAAAATTATTTTTTGAATCTGCAAGAAAAAAAGGAATTACTGGAGAATTATTATTGCAAGCATGTGAAAGTCGTCTTGACAATATAGTATTTAGACTTAAACTTGCGCCTTCTCGATCTTCTGCTCGTCAAATTGTTTCTCATAGGCATATTTCTGTGAATAATCACATAGTTAATATACCGTCTTTTAGATTAAAACCAGGAGATAAAATAGAAGTAAAAGAAAAATCTAAAAAACATCCAGTTATATTGGACTGTCTACAAAAAAAAATAGGGGCTTTAGTTGAATGGCTAATTTTGGATGAAAAAAATATGTTTGGTATATTTAGAGTTATGCCGAAGAGATCACAAATTCCTGAAAATATTAAAGAACAACTTATTGTTGAATTATATTCAAAATAATAGAAGTTAATCATACATTATCATATGGCTATTCTAGATTTTGTTAAACCTGATAGAATTGCAATGTCTGAATTTTCAGATAATAAAGGTATTTTTCATTTAAAACCGTTAGAACCTGGATATGGAATTACTTTAGGAAATGCATTAAGAAGAGTTTTATTAGGATCTTTAAAAGGTTTTGCAGTAACTTCTATTCGGATTGAAGGAGTTAAATATGAATTTTCTACTATAAAAGGCGTAGTTGAAGATGTAACTGAAATAGTTTTAAATTTTAAAAAAATTCGTTTAAAAAGAAAAGTAACAGGACTACATAAAGAAGTAGTTAATGCTTCTATTCATGAAGGAAAACAGATAACGGGAAGGATTTTGAATAAATTTATTTCTGGATTTCAAATTTTAAATGAAAATTTGATTATTTGTAATAAAGAAGAATCGGTTCCATTAGAAATTAGTTTTACTATTGAAGAAGGAAGAGGTTATGTTCCTGCAGAAGAAAATAAAAGTAATAATGAAGATTTGATTGGAACAATTCCTATAGATTCTATTTATACTCCTATTAGAAATGTAAAATATACAATAGAAAATTGTAGAGTTGGTCAAAAAATTGATTTTGAAAATCTTTCATTAGAAATTAAAACAGATGGTTCTATTTGTCCAAAATCAGCTTTAATGGAAGCCTCTAAAATATTAATTCAATATTTTTCTATTTTCTCTTATGATAAAATAGGAAAAAAGAAACAAGAAGAAATTAAAAAAGATAAAAAATATGATGAAGAATTTTTACGAATGCGTACTTTGTTAAAATCTAGGTTAAATGATATGGATCTATCTGTTCGAACAAAAAATTGTTTAAAATCTGCATCTATAGAATCTATAGCAGATTTGGTCAGTTGTAATAGAAGTAATATGTTGAAAATGAGAAACTTCGGAAAGAAATCATTAGATGAATTGGAAAGTAAAATGAAAGAAAAAGGATTATATTTTGGAATGAACATCTTAGAGTATAGATTAAATAATAAAGAATAAAAATAGATGAATCATAGAAAAAAGAATAATCATTTAGGAAGAAAATATGGTCATCGAAAATCTGTTCTTTCTAATCTAGCTTCTTCTTTGATTAAGGAAAAAAGAATATTTACAACTTTAGCCAAAGCTAAAGCTTTAAAAAAATATGTTGAACCTATTATTAGAAAATCCAAAATTCACACAACTCATTCTAAAAGAAATGTTTTTTCTCATTTAAGAGATAAGACCGCCGTTTCAGAGCTGTTTAAAAATGTTTTTGATAAAGTTCGTGTCCGTCCAGGTGGATATACTAGAGTTATAAAGACAGGGGTTCGTCTTGGAGATCAAGCAACTATTTCTTTTATTGAATTAGTAGATTTTAATGAAATTTATAGATCTAAGAAAATAATAAAATCTGTAAGACGTAGTAGAAAAAAAGTAGTAGAAAAAAAAGAGAATAAAAAATGAGTAATGAGTAAAATAAAAAGTATTCAGGCAAGACAAATATTAGATTCAAGAGGAAATCCTACTGTGGAAGTGGATGTTCTTACAGAAAAAAATGTACTTGGACGTGCTTCTATTCCTTCCGGTGCTTCAAAAGGAGAATATGAAGCTTTTGAATTACGTGATAATCAAGAAAATATATTTTTTGGAAAAGGAGTATTGAAAGCTGTTCAGAATGTCAATAGTATTATTTCTCCTGAATTAATTGGAAAATCTATTTTTGATCAAGTTTATATTGATAAATTGATGTTAGAATTAGATGGAACAGATAATAAAAAAAGATTGGGGTCTAATTCAATTTTACCTATTTCATTAGCAGTCTCCAGAGCGGCCTCTAATGAACTTCAAGTTCCTCTTTATAAATATATAGGAGGGGTTTATACAAATACTTTACCGACTCCTTTGATTAATATTGTAAACGGAGGAAGACATTCCAATGCTCCTATAGCTTTTCAAGAATTTATGATAGTACCTGTTCAATCTAATACTTTTATAGAAGCTCTTCAAATGGGACATAAGGTTTTTTATCAATTAAAAAATATTTTGAATAAAAAAGGGTTTTCAACAAGTGTTGGAGATGAAGGAGGTTTTTCTCCTAATTTTGATGGAATAGAAGATGTTTTGGATCATATATTAGAAGCTATACATATGTCAAATTATGAACCTTATGATCAAATAGGAATAGCTATAGATTGTGCTGCTTCTGAATTTTATAAAGATAACCAATACGACTATTCTAAATTTGAAAAAAAAACAGAATCTTCAAAAAAGTCTAAAGAAGAACATATTCGTTATTTATCCTATTTAATTAAAAGGTATCCAATTATATCTATTGAAGATGGAATGGATCAAAATGATTGGGAAGGATGGAAATTATTAACGGATGAAATGGGTGATAAGATTCAACTGGTAGGAGATGATCTTTTTGTTACTAGAGTTAGTAAACTAAATGAAGGAATCAAAAATAAAATAGCAAATTCTATCCTTATAAAAGTTAATCAAGTGGGAACATTAACAGAAACAATTGAAACAATTAATTTGGCTAAAAAGAACAAGTATAAAAACATTATATCTCATCGTTCTGGAGAAACAGAAGATTCTTTTATAGCAGATTTTTCTGTTGCATTAAATATTGAACAAATCAAAACCGGTTCTATTTGTCGTTCTGAGAGAATTTCAAAATATAATCAATTATTACGAATTGAAGAAAATATTGGTCAATATTCTTTTTATTCAGGATGGAATCAAACATAAAATATTCCATTAATGATGAATTAAGAATCAATGGTAATTTTAATTTTTATACTTGGATATTTATTTATTACTCTTGAAAACTTATTTTCTTTAAATAAAGTTATTCCAGCCATTCTGATGGCTACCATTTGTTGGTCATTAATTATGTTTTTTAATCTTCCTGTTTATGAATTTGATCAACATTTAATAATTAAAAAAGATCCCAAAGATTTATTATTGTTTCATTTAGGAAAAGCTTCCGAAATTGTTTTTTTCCTTATTGGGGCTATGTCTATTATTGCTGTTATTGAAAAGTATTCTGGTTTTGAAGCTTTAAGAGAATTATTCTACACGAAAACTAAACGTAGATTTTTGTGGATAATAAGTTTAGTTTCTTTTTTATTATCTGCAATAATAGATAATCTAACAGCAACTATAGTTTTAATTTCTATTCTCAGAAAAACAGTTTCTAATTATAAAGAACGTTTATGTTATTTGGGATTAGTAGTGATATCTGCTAATGCAGGAGGAGTTTGGTCTCCAATAGGAGATATAACTACAACAATGTTGTGGATTTCTAATAAAGTAACGACTATATATCTTGTTAAAAAAATACTTATTCCATCTATATTATGCATGTTTGTTTCCACTTTTATAGTGTCTTTTATGCCCGTTTTTAATGGAACTTTCCAAGTTAAAAAAACTAAATTATCAGAAGAAAATCTCAATAGAGGTTTTTTTATTTTGAAATCGGGTCTTCTTTTAATGTTACTTGTTCCTATTTTCAAAACTATAACGGGAGTCCCTCCATACATGGGAATGATGTTTTCTCTTGGCATTCTTCTTTGTATCGTGAGAAAATATTCAGGGACTGTTTTATCTATAGATGATCTTTTCAGAAAGATAGATTTTTCTAGTATTTTGTTTTTTTTAGGTATTTTGCTTTCAGTTTCTTCTTTGGAATCATTGGGAAAATTATATAGTTTATCTCATTGGATCAATGAGACTGTTTATACATGGAAAATAACAACTTTTATATTTGGATTGATTTCTTCTATTATAGATAATGTCCCTTTGGTCGCTGCTACTATAGCCATGTTTTCTTATCCAATGGATCATGATTTATGGCATTTTATAGCTTATGTTTCTGGAACAGGTGGAAGCATTTTTCTTATAGGATCTGCTGCAGGAGTAGCTGCTATGGGAATGGAAAAAATAGATTTTTTTTGGTACTTGAAAAAAATCAGTTGGATCGCCTTGATTGGCTACATTTCCGGATTTGTTTATTTATTGATTTATCCATTTTTTTCTTTGTAAGAATTCTATAAAGTTTCCTCCTAAATACGAAAAAGGAAAAAAAAGTGGAAGTATTATTATTTTAAACCATAAGGGAAATGGATAGAAAAATATATGAAATAATGCTATAAAAAACAAAATAAATCCAGTTAACATAGCATAAGCTTTTTTTGCGTTTTGTGCAAAAAGGGCAGTTATAGTTCCTCCTAATAAGGCACTAAAAGCATAAAAAAAAATTAGAACTAAAAAAAATTCAGTAGGAGCTTCAAAAAAAATCTTTTTTAATTTCTTTATCGGTATATATTGGATTTCGATAAACCATTCTTTTATAAATCTGATAGCAAATAGTATTTCTATAATACTTATTATAACTCCTATGAATACTGATAATATATTTCGAAACATAGCATAATTAAAATCTTTTTTTTTGTTAATTTGTAAAAGTATAAAAATAAACATCAATTTGTTATGAATTCTACTTTGGAGATGGATTGGACTCCAATCAAGAAATATGAAGATATTTTATTTCTTTTTTATAAAGGAATTTCTAAAATAGAAATAAATAGACCATGGTGTCATAATGCATTTCGTGTAGAAACAGTAAATGAAATGATAGATGCTGCGGATATATGCAAAAATAGAACAGATATTGATATATTAATTGTAACGGGATCTGGAAATAAATCTTTTTGTTCTGGAGGGGATCAAACTACAAGGGGATTAGGTGGTTATTTGGGGGTAGATGGAACTATAAGATTGAATATTTTGGATTTCTATAAGAGAATAAGAGAACTCCCTAAGCCTGTTATAGCTATGGTAAATGGTTATGCTGTGGGAGGAGGGAACGTATTACATGTAGTTTGCGATTTGACTATTGCATCTGATAATGCTATTTTTAGTCAAGTAGGACCAAAAGTAGGTTCTTTTGATGGAGGATTTGGATGTTCTTATTTAGCTCGTAATATAGGTCAAAAGAAGACACGAGAAATGTGGTTCTTATGTAAAGAATATACGGCTGAGGAAGCATTGAAAATGGGTTTGATCAATAAGGTTGTCAGTCAAAAGAAATTAGAATCAGAAACCATAAAATGGTGTAAAATAATACAGGAAAAAAGTTCCATGTGTATAAGGATGATCAAACGTTGTTTAAATGCAGAATTAGACGGACAACATGGATTGATGCAGTTAGCAGGAGATGCTACTTTAATGTTTTATTTAATGGAAGAGTCTCAAGAAGGAAAGAAAGCTTTTTTAGAAAAAAGAAATCCTGATTTTAAAAAGTTTACAAAGTTTTTATGAGATTAAAGTATTGGATCTATGCAGCTCGTTTACATACTTTACCTTTATCTTTTTCTGGAATAACTTTAAGTTTTCTTGTTTCTAAGTCTAGAGTTCATGTCAATTTAAAAATATACATTTTTTGTGTCCTTACAGCTTTATTATTGCAAATATTGGCTAATTTTTCAAATGATTATGGAGATAGCATAACAGGAGTTGATAATTTTAAACGTATAGGTCCAAAAAGAACAATTCAATGTGGGCTTATTTCTTTATCGAAAATGAAGAAAGCTATTTATTTGTTTTCTATATTATCTTTTTTATCAGGATTTTTATTGCTTTATCAAAGCATTTCATACAAAAAAATTTTTGTTTTTTTATTTTATTTTATAGGAGTTTTTGTTTGTATTTATAGTTCTATAAAGTACTCTATTGGATCTTCTCCTTATGGATATATAATAGGAATGGGGGATTTATTTGTTTTCATTTTCTTTGGACTTATTTCAGTAGAAGGAAGTTATTTTTTATATACACAGACCTTACATATGGATATGTTTTTATTATCATTATCTATGGGGTTGTTAAATGTAGCTGTTTTAAACATAAATAATATGAGAGATTTAAATAATGATTATGAAAACGGAAAATATACTATAGCAGGATGGTTGGGGATGAAACGTGCAAAATTATATCATGCTATTTCCATATTTATTTCAATTTTTTTAGGAGCTTTTTTTATTTTTTTGAATCAAAAAACCATTTACCAATGGATTTTCTTTATATTAGTCGTCATGTTTTTAATTTATCATGTTAAAATAATCCTTTTTTTAAAGGATGATAAGTTGTTTAACTTGGAGTTAAAAAGACTAGTTTTGATTGTTTTTTTGTATGGATTAAGTATAGGGGGCAGCAATTTTTTATAAAAATTATGAAAATCACTTTTTTTTCTCATAGCACATGTGTATTGGAAATACATGACAAATATTTATTAATAGATCCTTTTTTTTCTGGAAATCCTCTTTTTCAAAATAAAAATTTCTTGAAATATGTTGATCTTTTAAAAAAAGTAGATTATATATTGTTAACTCATGCTCATTATGATCACGTATGTGATGTAGAATTTTTTTCACAAAAATTTAATAATGCTTTAGTTATTTCTAATTATGAGATCTCCAATTATTTTGAAAAAAAAGGAATCAAAACATGTGGAATGAATTATGGATCTTTCATTTCTTTTTCTTTTGGAAAATTAAAATATGTTTGGGCAGCTCATTCTAGTGTTTTTAATGATGGAACTTATGGTGGAAACCCTGGAGGATTTCTCTTACATACAGATGAAGGAAATTTATATATATCGGGAGATACATCTTTGACGAGTGAAATGCATATTATTCCTAGTTTTGGAAAACTGAAACTTTCTATCCTACCAATAGGAGGAAGATATACGATGGATATAGAAGAAGCAATTCTTGCTTCAGATTTTCTGAAGTGCAAGAAAATATTAGGAGTTCATTATAATACTTTTGAAGAAATTCTAATTGATAAAGATGAAGCTAAAAAAAGGTTCCATAAAAATGGAAAAGAACTAATTCTATTAGAAATTGGAGAATCTATATTTATTTAATATATGGATAAAATAAATTTCTTTATAAAAAAAAAAGTTTTTTTTTATAAAGAAAATATTTAATTCCAAAAGAATATTTGATTATAATACTATTTGGTTTATTATATTGAAAAAAAATAATAAAATAGGAATAGGAGAATGTAATCCAATATTGGAAATATCAGTTTCAAAAAATTTAAATCACTTTAAAAATGAATTAGAAAATCTTTCCAAAAAAGTAATTTCTTTAAAAAAAACAGAAATACATTATTATCGTAAATATATCTCATATTCATCCATTTTTTTTGGATTAGAACAAGCTTTTTTAAGCTTAAAAAACAAGTTTCCTATATTATATGACTCAGAATTTACTCATGGAAAAAAAGGGATATCTGTAAATGCTTTGATGTGGCTTAAATCCTTTAAAAAAAATAAGGAAAGAACAAATGATATAGATAATCTAATAAAAGAAATAGAAAGAAAAATTATTAAGGGGTTTTCATTTATAAAAATGAAAATTAGCGTGGATTCTTTCGAAGATCAGTATTTAATATTAAAAATAATTCAAAAAAAATATCCATCTATAAAAATACGTGTAGATGCAAATGGTTGTTTTGAAAATTCTAAAAAAGCTTTGTATTGTTTAAATAAACTTTATGATTTAAGTATAGTTCATTCAATGGAACAGCCTATATTATCTGGGAATTGGAAAAATATGTCAGAAATTTGTAAAAAATCAAAATTACCTATAGCATTAGACGAAGAATTAGGAGGTATTCATAAATTAAAAGATAAAAAAAGATTATTGGATGTTATATTTCCTAAATATGTGGTATTGAAGCCTAGTATAAATGGAGGTTTTTATGGAACTAAAGAATGGATATTAGAAGCTAACAAAAGGAAAATTAAATGGTGGATTAGTTCTTCTTTAGAAAGTAACATTGGTATTAATGCTATTGCTCAATGGGCTTTTATGATGAAAAAAAAATATGAAGATCAAAATATTTATTCTCATGTCTATGGATTAAATACAGGAGTTTTGTATGTGAATAATTGGAGTTCTCCTTTAGAAATTAAAAAAGGTTCTATTTGGTATAATCCATCTATGAAATGGGAAGTTTCCTTTTTTAATAAATGAAAAAATGTGGATTGATTTTTCTTCTAAAAAAACATTGAATGATTCTTATTCCAATTTTTTCAAAGGAAATTTTCATTGGAAAAATGCTATTTTTTCATTTTTAAAAAAATGGTATAATAATGAATCTATATTATCTGTTTCAACTTCTGGAACTACAGGTTCTCCAAAAATAATATATTTTAAAAAAAAGCATTTTTTTGAAAGAGCTATAAAAACTGTCGAATTTTTAAAACTAAAAAAAAGGGGAGTAAGAGGTTTATTATGTTTATCTCCAGATTTTATAGCAGCTAAAATGTTTTTAGTTCGTGCTATGATTTTTAAGTGGAAAATTTATTGTGTTCCTCCATCGTCTAATCCTTTAATAAATATCAAAGAACATTTCGATATTACATCAATGGTTCCCATGCAAGTTTTTTTTAGTTTAAAATATTTAAAATATATTAAAATTCTTTTAATAGGAGGATGTCCCATTTCCAATTTTTTGGAAAGGAAATTAAAAAATATTTCAACTATTTGTTATGCTACTTATGGAATGACAGAAACATTGGGTCATGTAGCTCTAAGAAAAATTAGTGGATCAAATAAATTTACTTTTTATAAATCATTTCAAGATATACATTTGAGTGTAGATAAAAGAAATTGCTTGAAAATTTTATCACCATGTTCTAGGAATTTTTTACAAACAAATGATATAGTTCATATGAGATCTAATGATACATTTTACTGGAAAGGAAGATATGATAATGTAATCAATAGTGGAGGAATAAAAATTATTCCTGAATTAATAGAAAAAAAAATAAGTTCTTTTATTCCTTTTCATAAACGATTTTTTATATCTTCAATTCCAAATAAAATTTTGGGAGAAGAAATAGTATTAGTTATTGAGGGAGATCCTTTTCCACTCAAATTTCCAGAAATTATTTTCAATGGAAAAAATAAATTTCACAAACCAAAAAAAATTTTCTTTTTTTCTAATTTTATAGAAAATTCACTTGGAAAAGTGAGAAGAAAAGAGATTATGAATAAATTAATTCAAAAAATACAAATTTTTATATTTGTATTATATTTTTTTATCGAAAAGAATTTTTAATTCTTTAAGAAAGGTTTTGGTGTCTAAATAATTTTTTTCATTGTTATATTTATTTCCATAAGCTAATTGAAACAAATCTTTAGTCATTTTTCCGGATTCTATAAAATCTATACATGTTTTTTCCATTTTTTCAGAAAAATATTTCAAATCCATATTTTTATCTAAAAAAGCACGATGTTTAAGTCCTCTAGTCCAGGAAAAAATAGAAGCAATAGGATTGGTAGAGGTCTTTTGCCCTTTCTGATATAATCGATAATGTCGGGTTATAGTCCCATGAGCCGCTTCAGATTCTAAGGTTTTTCCATCTGGAGTAAGTAAGACTGAAGTCATCATCCCTAATGATCCAAATCCTTGAGCAATGCAATCAGATTGTACATCCCCATCATAATTTTTACAAGCCCATATGAATCCTCCATTTGATTTGATTGCTTTTGCTATCATATCATCTATTAAACGATGTTCATAAGTAATTTTTAATTCTTCAAATTTTGATTTAAATTCAGTGTTATATAGATCTTGGAAAATTTTTTTATATTTTCCATCATATGATTTCATAATGGTATTCTTGGTAGAAAGAAACAGAGGCATTTTTTTATATATGGAATAATTAAAACAAGAACGAGCAAATCCACATATGGATTGATCCGTATTGTACATTCCCATAGCAATTCCAGGGCCCATAAAATGATGTATTTCAAATTTTTTTGATTTATTTTTTTTGTTATCTGGAATAAAATAAATATACAGTTTTCCTTTTTCCTCAGTTGTAAAATCTGTTGCTTTATATTGGTCTGCATAAGCATGACGGGCTATACATATAGGATTTTTCCAATTTGGTATTAAACGAGGGATATTATTAACTATGATAGGTTCTCTGAAAACAGTTCCATTAATAATGTTTCGTATAGTTCCATTTGGAGATTTCCACATTTTTTTCAAATGAAATTCCTTCATCCTATCTTCATCTGGCGTTATTGTTGCACATTTAATTCCAACATTATATTTTTTTATGGCATAAGCAGCGTTTATGGTTATTTGATCATTGGTAAGATTTCTATTTTTTATTTCTAGATCGAAATAAATGATCTCCATATCTAAGTAAGGAAGAATAAAATACTTTTTAATATATTTCCATATAATTCTGGCCATCTCATCTCCATCTATTTCTACTATAGGATTATTTACTTTAATTTTTTTCATGGGATTACAAAATTTTTTAAACAAAATAATATTACATATTTTTATCAAAATATTTAATAATAAAATTCTTATATTTGTGTGAAAAGAATAGATTTTGTATCTATCTGACATCCCTTTGAATGATTCGAAGGGTTTTTTGTTTTTATGGTAATGAATGAAAAATATGAAATGGAAAGTTTCATCACAAGAATGTTTATCTGATCTTTCAAAAGAAATTAAGTCCACTTCTGTAGAGGATAAATTAAGAACTCTTTCAAATTTTTTTCCAGGAAAAATAGTTTTTTCTACAAGTTTTAACATTGAAGATCAATTAATTTCTCATTTTATTTTATCAAATAAAATTCCCATAAAAATATTCACTTTAGATACAGGAAGATTGTTTGAAGAAACTTATAAAGTTTGGAAAGATACAAATAAATTTTATGGATATTCTATTTCTGCTTATTCTCCTAATCAAGATAGTTTGGAGAAATTTTTGTCAGAAAATGGACCAAATTCATTTTATGATAATGTAAAAAATAGAGTAAAATGTTGTTTTTTACGTAAAGTAGAACCACTAAAAAGAGCTTTAAAAGGAAACTTTGTATGGGTCACCGGATTGCGAGCAGAACATTCTGTAGAGAGAAAAAAACTAAATTATTTGGAATGGGATTCAAAATATCATTTGATTAAATATCATCCTCTTTATGATTGGAAATTAGAAAGTATAGAGAAAATGGTAAAAAAATACAAAATTCCTTATAATCCTTTATACGACAAAGGTTTTTTAAGCATAGGATGTTCTCCATGTACTCGTTCAGTTAAATTTGGGGAGAGCTATCGAAGTGGGCGTTGGTGGTGGGAGGATGACACTATAAAAAAAGAATGTGGGTTACACACTAAAAAGTAAAAATTCAAAAAAAATTACACAAAATGGAGAAACATGAAAACTTATTATTTAAATTATTTAGAAGAATTAGAATCAGAATCTATTCATATTTATAGGGAAGTAGCAGGACAGTTTGATAAACCGTGTTTGTTATTTTCTGGAGGAAAAGACTCTATTTTATTAGTTCATTTAGCCTTAAAAGCTTTTAAACCTGGAAAAATACCATTTCCTTTAGTTCATATTGATACTGGATATAATTTTCCTGAAACATTGGAATTTAGAAATTGGCTAGTAAAAGAAATTAAAGAAGAAATTATTATACGAAAAGTAGAAAAAACTATAGTTCAAAGAAATTTATCTGAGCCTAAAGGAAGATTTCCCAATAGGAATGTTTTACAATCTTATACGTTGATAGATACTATTGAAGAATTTCAATTTGATGCATGTATTGGAGGAGGACGTAGAGATGAAGAAAAAGCAAGATCCAAAGAAAGAATTTTTTCTATTAGAAATGAATTTGGATTCTGGGATCCTAAACTGCAAAGACCTGAATTATGGAATATTTATAATGGAAAAATATATAAAGGAGAAAATGTGAGAGTTTTTCCAATTAGTAATTGGACAGAAATAGATGTATGGAATTATATAAAAAAAGAAAATATTTTATTGCCTTCCATTTATTTTTCGCATGAAAGAAGAGCTATTAATATTCGAGGAAAATGGATGGCAATATCTGATTTGATTAAACCCAATCCTGATGAGGTTGTCCACATCAAAAAATTACGTTATCGTACTATAGGAGATATGACTTGCACAGCAGCTATAGAATCAATGGCTACTAATGTTGAACAAATAATTCAAGAACTTTTAAATACAAAAATAAGTGAAAGAGGTCAAACCAGAATAGACGATTCTTTTTCTGAAACAGCTATGGAAGATAGAAAAAAACAAGGATACTTTTAAAAAATTCATAATGGACACTTTAAGATTTATGACATCAGGTAGCGTAGATAATGGGAAAAGTACTCTTATTGGACGATTATTGTACGATAGTCATTCTATACTTATGGACCAATTATCTATAGTCACAGAAAAAAGTATAAAAAAACATGGAAATAATCAAAAAAAGAAAATCGATTTATCTCTGTTTACTGATGGATTAAGAGCCGAGAGAGAACAAGGTATAACTATTGATGTTGCCTATAAATATTTTTCTACATCTAAAAGAAAATTTATTATAGCTGATGTTCCAGGACATATTCAATACACTAGAAATATGGTAACAGGGGCCTCTCATATAGATTTGGCTATTGTTTTGATTGATGCATGTCATGGAATTGTAGAACAAACACAAAGACATTCTTTAATTCTTGGGTTGCTCAATATTCCAAAAATTATACTTGCTATTAACAAAATGGATTTAATTAATTATGATGATCGTATTTATAAATCGATTATTAATAAGTATCAAGTTACTGCTAGAAGAGTCGGGTTAAAGGACGTAGACATGATTCCTATTAGTGCAAAAAACGGAGATAATGTAGTGGATAAATCATATCATATGAAATGGTATACTGGACCGAGTCTTCTTTCTTTATTAGAAAATGTTGTTATTCAAAAAAAAACTTATTTAAAAGCTTCTAGATATCCTATTCAATATGTCATTCGTTCCAATAATAAGGAGGATCTATCTCGTGGATATGCTGGTAAAATTATTAGTGGAATATATAAAATTGGGGATGAAGTAATCATTTATCCCTCTAAAAATAGAACATTTATAAAAAGAATAGAAAAAAGTGGATTAAGAATAGAAGAAGGATTTTCTCCACAGAGTATAGTTATGTATTTAGAAGATGAAATAGACGTTTCTCGCGGAGATCTTATAGTGAAAAAAAATGAAGACCTCCCTATTTTTTCTCAAGAATTTGATATGATTATTTGCTGGATGTCAAATAAAATATTAAAAAATGGAAATAAGTATTTATTTCAAATTCACAGTTTTCAAGTTTCAGTTCTTATCAAAAATATTTCTTATCGTATAGATGTGAATACTCTAAAAAAAGAAAATACACCAGATCATGCTGGATTGAATGATTTAGTCAAAGTAAAAGTGAAAACATCTGTCCCTGTTCCACATGATCCTTATAAAAAAATAAAAGAAAATGGATCTTGCATTTTAATAGATGAAACAAATTATTCTACAGTGGCGGCTTGTATGATTCAATAAATTAAATTAAATAAATGTTAGATTTTTTAAATATTATATTTGAAGATAAGAAAAAAAGAAATCCTTTTCCTAATAAAAAAAAATCTGAGGATTTTATAGAAGCTTTATTTAATTTTCTATTTACTTCCGATCGATATATTTTACAAAATACAATTCTTATCAAAGAAAATTATAAAAAACTCTTTAATCTTTTATATGAAATTTTTCTTGAATTAAATATCAATCAAAAAGATTCTAATAATCTTTCTAAAAAATTTTTTGAAGAACTTCCCAATATTTATCAAACATTGATAATAGACGCTTATGCTATCTTGGAATCTGATCCTGCAGCAACAATTGTAGAAGAAATTTTTATTTCTTATCCTGGCTTTTTTGCCACTGCATTATACAGAATAGCTCATCAATTTTGGATTCAGAAAATTCCAATTATTCCAAGATTGATTACAGAATATGCACACAGTAAAACTGGAGTAGATATTCATGCTTCTGCAGAAATAGGGAAATCTTTTGCAATTGATCATGGAACAGGAATAGTTATAGGTTCCAGTACAAAAATAGGAAATAAAGTTAAAATATATCAAGGAGTTACTTTAGGAGCAATTCATGTGGATAAAAAGTTATCTAATAAAAAACGTCATCCTACTATAGAAGATCAAGTTACTATTTATGCAGGAGCTACGATTTTAGGAGGAGAAACCATAATAGGTCATGATAGTGTAATTGGAGGAAATGTTTGGTTAACACGAAGTGTTCCTCCTTTTTCTATAGTATATCAAAAAAGCGAAATAAAAATGAGAAATAATAGTCCTTTTCCTGATCCTATTAATTTTATGATATAATAAAAAAAATAAAATAAATGAAAGTTGATAGTATTTTAAAAACTATTGGAAATACACCTCATGTTCGTCTGAATAAATTATATCCGAACCACCAAGTCTGGATGAAATTAGAAAAAAATAATCCAGGAGGAAGTATAAAAGATAGAATAGCTTTATCGATGATAGAAGATGCTGAAAAAAAAGGAGCGCTTCATAAAGGAGATCTTATTATAGAACCTACTTCTGGAAATACAGGGATAGGATTAGCTATGGTTTGTTCTGTTAAAGGTTATAGTCTTATTTTAGTAATGCCAGAATCTATGAGTGTTGAAAGAAGAAAATTATTTTCCATTTTCGGAGCAAAATTTATCTTGACTCCAAGAGAAGATGGAATGAAGGGGTCTATTAAAAAAGCAGAAGAACTAATTGATACAATTCCTAATTCATGGATGCCGAAACAATTTGATAATATATCTAATCCCAATATTCATAGAGAGACAACAGCAAAAGAAATCATAGATGATTTTCCTGAAGGAATAGATTATTTTATTACAGGAGTTGGAACTGGTGGACATATTACTGGGATAGGAGAAGTATTAAAAAAAAAATATCCGAATCTAAAAATTTTTTCAGTGGAACCTGTGGAGTCTTCAGTGATATTTGGAGGAGAGGCAAATTCACATTTTTTACAAGGATTAGGTGCTGGTTTTATTCCTTCCATTTTGAATGTCAAAATATTAGATGGATCTTTTTTAGTCTCAAAAGAAGATGCTTTTATTTTTGTTCGTAAAATAGCAAAAAAAGAAGGAATTCTTGTTGGAATCTCTACAGGAGCAGTCCTGTCTGCTATAGATCAACAATTATCTAATTTTTCCGAAAAATCTATAATATTGACGTTTAATTATGATACTGGAGAAAGATATCTGTCAGTTGATAATCTTTTTTTATGACAACAAAAAAAGTAATTTTTATTTCAGCAGGACCAGGAGATCCTGATTTGATTACTGTAAAAGCTATGAATCATTTGAAAAAATCAGAAATAGTTTTGGTTGATCGTCTTGTGAGTCCTGAAATTATTAAAAAATATTCTAACTATAAAAGAAAATTCGTTTTTGTGGGAAAAAATTCCATACAAAAAACTGATTTTTCTCAAAAAAAAATCAACAAGATATTAATTCACTATGCTTTGAAAGGAAAATATGTAGTTAGATTAAAAGGAGGAGATGTTTCTATTTTTTCCAATATTATGGACGAATTAATGGAATTAAAAAAATATGATATTCCTTATGAAATTATTCCTGGAGTAACATCTGCTTTAGGTGCTGCTGCTTATGCTGGAATACCTCTTACAGCAAGAGGGTATGCTTCTTCTGTCCGTTTTATAACTCTTCATAATCCAGATTCTATCAATTCCAATCAGTGGATAGATTTTATCAAAACTAAAGACACTTTAGTTTTTTATATGTGCATTCAGAAATTATATGAAGTCTTTGATAAATTGACAAAAAACAAAGATTTTTTTTGTATGAATAAATTAGTAGCTATAATAGAACAAGCCACTACCCCTATGCAAAAAGTGTATACAAGTCATCTTTATAATTGTAAAAAATTAATAAAAGAAAAAAATCATTTTATGTCTCCTTCTTTAGTCATTTTAGGTAAAATTGTGGGGCTGCATCATTATTTCAAATGGTTTTTTAATTCTGATGTTTTGGATAAAAAAAATTATTTTGAGTGATATTTATTAATGTTTTCTTTTATAAAATTAAATAAAATGTTATCTGAATCAAATAACAAAACATTTTTTAAGTTAATCAAAGAGTCCTCTATAGAAGAGATTATTTGGATGTGTGGATATATGTCTGGATTATTATCTTCTAATACTAAAAAATCTTATAATAAATTAAATAAAGAGGAAAAAATAACGGAGAAAAAAATAACGTTAGTTTATGGAACGGAAACAGGAAATGCCAAAAATTTAGCTTTTGACATTTATCAAAAAGCCAAAAATAAAAAGTTGCAAATGAAATTGATAAGCTTAGATCAATATCGTTTGCAAGATTTAGAAAAAGAAGATTATTTATTCGTAATAATTAGTACACATGGAGAAGGAGAGCCTCCTTCTTCCGCAAGATCTTTTTTTGATTTTATTCATAAAAATCAAAATCTTAGTATAAATAAATTGAAATATAGTGTGTTAGCTTTAGGAGATAAATCTTATTCTTATTTTTGTAAAGCAGGAGTTGATGTAGATAAACGTTTGCATAACATAGGAGCAATCAGAATCATTCCATTGCATAAATGTGATGTAGATTATGAAGAAGAATCCGATAAATGGTTTTTCGAAATTTTGAATTTTTTTCAAAAAAAAAAATATGAACAAAATACAAAAGATAGAAGAAAAAAAGTATGTGGAAAAGTTTTGAATAATATACTTTTAAGTGATAAAAAAAGAGGGTCTAATAAAGAAATTTATCATATTGAAATTTCTGTTCAAAATGAAATTAAATATCTTCCGGGTGATTCTATAGGCATTTTTCCTGAAAACCCTTCGAATGAAACATATAATATTATAGAGTATCTATCAAAAGATAGAAAAAATGAAGAATATGAAAAAAATATATTTAATATTATCAAAAAAGAATTGAATATTTTTCATTTATCAGATAATTTTTTAAGAAAATATTCTTTTTTATCTGAAAAAAAAAATATTCCTTATAATCAAAAATGGAAACTAATTGATCTTTTGAAAGAATTTCCTATAAAAAAGGAATTTTCATTAAGAGATTTAATAAAAATAATGGACCCTATAAAACCAAGATTTTATTCCATTTCTTCTTCTCCTAAAGCTCATCATAATGAAATACATATTACTGTATCTCGTCATCGATTTCAATTGAATGGAGAAACTGTATATGGTCATTGCTCTGATTTTTTATCTAAGTTAAAAGAAGGAGAAAAATTCTCTTTTTTTATTCATAGGAATCAATTGTTTAGATTACCAAAAAATCCTGAAATAGACATAATTCTTATTGGTCCCGGAACAGGAATAGCTCCTTTTCGTTCTTTTTTATATGAAAGAGAAGCGATGGAAGCAACGGGAAGAAATTGGTTATTTTTTGGAGATCAACATTTTTATGCAGATTTTTTGTATCAAACAGAAATACAAAATTGGAAAAGAAAAGGAATTATTAATCGTGTAAATCTCTCTTTTTCGAGAGATCAAGGAAAAAGAATATATGTACAAGATAAAATATGGGAAAATAGAACAGAATTTTTTTCATGGATAAAAAATGGAGCATACATCTATGTTTGTGGAAAAAAAACTCCTATGAGCATAGATGTTGAAAAAATGATATTTCGTGTAATAGAGAAAGAAGGAGGAAAAGATCCAGAATATTTTATAAAAGAAATGAAAAAAGATGGAAGATATTTAAAAGACGTATACTAAAAAAGTTGATGAAAAATTAAATTTTGTAGACATGAAGACATCTCGGATAACAAAAGAAGAAAAAATAAAAAAAGAAAGCTTAGGACTTAGAGGAACTATTTTAGAGAGTTTACAGGATGAATTATCTGGAGGTATTTATAATGAAGATCAGGTTGTTATTAAATTTCATGGATTGTATCAACAAGATGATAGAGATATAAGAGAAGAAAGATCTAAAAAAAAATTGGAAAGATTATATTCTTTTATGATACGTCTTAGAATTCCAGGGGGGCTTATCAATCATAAAAAATGGATAGCTATTCATAATATTTCAGAAAAAAATTCAACTGGAGTTATTAAAATAACGACTAGACAAACAATTCAATTACACGGATTGATAAAATCTAAAATAAGACCAACTATTCAATTTTTTAATATTCATAAATTGGATTCTATTGCTACATGTGGAGATGTTAATAGAAATGTGGTATGCAGTACCTATATAGATAAAAAATACTCTCGTGAAAAAATTTTGAACTATGCTACTAAAATTAGCAATATGTTACTTCCTAAAACGAATGCTTACTATGATATTTGGTTAGATAAAAATAAGATATATGAAAAAAAAGAAGATAAAGACCCTCTTTATAAAGAAACTTATTTGCCTAGAAAATTCAAAATAGCTATAGCTATTCCTCCTAATAATGACGTTGACGTTTTTGCTAATGATATAGGTTTAATTGCTATCCTTGATAAAAAATCTAAAATATTAAAAGGTTTTAACATATCTGTTGGAGGCGGATTATCTACTACTCATGGGAATTCTAAAACCTATTCTAGGTTAGGAACTGTTATTGGTTTTTCTGATTCTGAAGATCAAATACTAAAAATAGTATATGAAATTTTGACTATCCAACGTGATTATGGAAACAGAAGCGATCGTAAATTATCCCGTTTAAAATATACTATAGATAATTATGGAATAAATTGGTTTAAAAAAGAATTAGAAAATAGAATTGGATTTTCTTTGCAAGAAAAAAAATATTTTCTTTTTACAGAAAGACGTGATTATTTTGGGTGGATTCAAGATTATCAAAAATTGTGGAATTATACATTTTTTATAGAAAATGGATTAATTTTTGATAATGAAAACTTGAAATTGAAATCTGCTTTGTTAAAGATAGCGGAATATGAAATATGTAATTTTTCATTTACTTGCAATCAAAATTTGACATTAACTCATATTGACGAAAAAAATAAAAATAAAATACAATCTATTTTTCGAAAATATGGAATTCATGATTATATGAATGGATTGTCTTCTATAAGAAAAAATTCTATGGCTTGTGTAGCGTTCAACACATGTCCTTTAGCTTTAGCAGAAGGACAACGTTATTTTCCTAGTTTGATATCTAAAATAGAAATTATTTTGAATAAATATAGATTGGAAAAAGAAGATATAATTATTCGTATGACCGGATGCCCTAATGGCTGTTCTCGTCCCTATTTAGCTGAAATAGGATTTATAGGAGTTTCTTATGGAAAATACAATCTTTATTTGGGAGCTAATCATGAGGGAACTCGTCTGAATAAACTTTATAAAAAGAATATGGATGAATCTTCTATTTTAAAAGAACTTGATCAAATTTTTGATTGTTTTCAAAAAGAAAAGTTTTCAGGAGAAAAATTTGGAAATTTTTCTATCAGAAAAAAATGGGTAGTTTAATAATTTATGATGATAAATAAAGAGAAGAATAAATTGTTTCCTATTTTTTTACATTTAGATAAACTTTCTCTTTTGATTGTTGGTGGAGGAAAAACGGCTTTAGAAAAATTAAATACCATATTAAGAAATAGCCCTGATACAAAAATTAATTTAATAGCTGATCAAATAAATCAAAAGATTTATCAAACAGCTAAATTATTCAGTTTTATAAAATTAAATAAAAAATTTTATGTTTCTTCTGATTTGGAAAATATGGATATTATTATTGTTGCTGTAAATGATCCTATCTTAAGTGAAAAAATAAAAAAAGATGCAAAAAGAATGCATAAGTTAGTTAATGTTCCTGATAAACCTGATCTTTGTGATTTTTATATGGGATCTATCGTCCAAAAAGGAAATTTAAAGATAGCTATTTCTACTAATGGAAAATCTCCTACAATAGCTAAACGTTTAAAAGAAATTTTTATAGATGTGTTACCACATGAATTAGATGACGTCTTGATAAATATGTGTGAAATACGAAAAAAATTAAAAGGAAATTTTGAATATAAAGTGAAAATTCTCAATTCAATAACTGAAAAATGGGTTATTAAAAAAACATCATTGAAAAAAAAGAAATCACAAAAAAATTTAATAAAATATTTATTTCTTATAATAGGATTTATTATTATCATAAGTTTTTTTCTACAGATCTTAACAAAAAGTTTTTTTTTTCAAAAAATATTGGATCATTTTAATCAAAGTTTTTTATATTTAATGTTTACTGGTTTTTTTGCACAACTTGTTGATGGAGCCATAGGAATGGGGTATGGTCTAACTTGTACGACCATATTGCTTTCTTTTGGGATACCACTTCCTTCAATCAGCGCTAGTATACATACTGCAGAGATATTTTCCAGCGGAATATCTGGATTGAGTCATTATAAAATGGGAAATGTAAATAAAAAGTTATTTAAAATATTACTTATCCCAGGAGTTATTGGTTCTATTGTTGGAGCTTTTTTTCTTGCTAAATTTGGAGAAAGTTACGCAACTTATATTAAACCCATGTTAGCTTCTTATACTTTTTTCTTTGGAGTTAAAATTTTGTTAAAAACATGGAAAAAGGATCACAAAAAAACTAGTAATATAGGATTGCTTGCAGGATGTGGAGGTTTTTTAGATTCTTTTGTAGGAGGAGGATGGGGTCCTTTTGTTACTAGCACTTTAATATCAAAGGGAAGAACTCCAAAATATGTTATAGGATCGGTAAGTTTATCTGAATTTTTTGTAACTCTTTCGAGTACTTTGACTTTTCTTTCTTTATTAGGAATAAACTACTGGAAAATAGTTTTTGGATTAGTTTTTGGAGGGTTATTTGCTGCTCCTTTAGCAGCAAAGATATCCGGTAAGCTTCCTATAAAAATTATGTGTCATTCTATAGGAATTTTGGTGATTATATGGAGTGTGAGGATTTTGTATAATTGTTTTTTCAATTAAGAGTAAATTTCATTGTTTAATAAAATAATTTTTTCGACAATTTTTTTATCCATTTTTGATTTAGATTCTTTAGTCCATCCAGAAACATGTGGAGTTAATACAACTTTATTAGAATGAATGAGATCAAAAAAACTTTTAGGAAGTTTATGATTATGAAAAATATTTTCAAAAGAAGAATTTTCATACTCTAATACATCTAAACAGGCTCCATATATTTTTCCGTTTTTTAATCCTCTGACTAAATGATTTGTTAAAACACATCCTCCACGAGAAGTATTTATTAAATAAATAGGTTTGTAAAATTTTTTTATAAAATCATAATTAATCATTCCTTTTGTTTCCTTTGTATAAGGAACATGTAAACTGATTATATCTGATTTTTTAAAAATTGTACTCATATCAACTTGCATTGCATAACTATCTCCTATTCTTGGTAATATATCATAACATAATATTCTAGCATCAAATCCTGAAAGTTTTTTTGCAAAAGATTTTCCAGTATTTCCATATCCAATAATTCCTATTGTTTTTCCCATGATTTCCATTCCTCTATTATTTTCTCTCTCCCATTTTCCTTTTTTAATAATTTGTTGATGAGAAGGAATAATATGGTTCATGATGCATAAAAGCATTCCTATAGCATGTTCTGCTACAGCATCTTTATTTCCTTCTGGAGAAGAAATCAAAGAAATCCCTCTTTTTAAAGCATAATCTTTGTCTATATTTTCTATTCCAGATCCAATCCTAGCTATAAATTTTAGTTTTTTAGCTTTTTTAATAAATTTTTTATCTATTTTTAATCTGCTTCTTAAAATGACTCCGTCATACACAGATATATCAATTTTATCGGTTGAATCATAATAATTTTCATCACAAATAAATCCTTCTTTTTTTAGTTTGTATATAATAAAAGGATGATTTTTTTCTAAAATTAATATTCTTTTGATCATTTATCGTAATCTTTATTATTTTCATTATTTAAATTTTCATTAATATTTATAATTTCTTTCAAAGAATTTTTATTTTCTTTTTCTTCAATAATATTTTCTTCTTCTTTGAACACATGATTTTCCTCACATTGATCCCAATTATATTGATAATTTTTAGGTTTATGAAAAAATAATTGATCATTATAAATCAGATTAATATCTTCATATAAACTTTTCATATAATAGGCCCATATAGGCAACGCCATATTCGCCCCCTGACCCAATTTAATATTTTCGAAATGGGAAAATCTATCTTCCCAACCAACCCAAACTCCAGTAGTTAAATTTGGAACCATCCCTATGAACCATCCATCTGAGTTTTCATTAGTTGTCCCAGTTTTTCCTGCTATTTCTCCTATAAAATTATATTTTTGTAATCTCTTAGCGGTTCCATATTTAATAACTCCTTGCATTATTTTTAACATAATATATGCAACTTCTTCGCTAAAAACTTGTTTTCTACTAAGATCTATATTCTCTTTGATTAAATTTCCATTTTCATCCTCTATTTTAACTAAAATACTGGGCTTTACGTAAAAACCAAAATTAGTAAATGTGTTGAATGCTCCTGTCATTTCATACAATGTTAGATCTGCAGAACCAAGCGCTATAGATGGATGTTCAGGAATTATAGATTTTATTCCCATTTGTTTTGCTAAACTAATTACTGGACCTGGAGTGATTTTTGATATCAATCTGGCTGAAATTGTATTCACAGATAATGCTAACCCATCTTTTAACGTGAGTACTCCTCCATATTTTCCATTAGAATTCCTCGGACTCCATTTTCCTAAATGGAATTTTTCATTTGAAATTTTTGTACAAGGATTATAATGCAATTCATTAATGGCAGTAGCATATAAAATAGGTTTGAAAACAGAACCAACTTGACGTTGTGTTTGTGCCACATGATCATATTGAAAATAATTGAAATCTATTCCCCCTACCCATGCTTTTATAAATCCAGTAGATGGTTCTATAGATAACAAACCTGCTTGAATAATACTTTTTTGATAGCGAACAAAATCCCATGGAGACATTAATACTTTTTTTGGGCCATTCCAAGTAAACAATTTTATTGATTGTGGTTTTTGAAATCTTTCTAAAATTTCTTCTTCTGCTAATCCTTTTTGTTTCAAATCTTGGTAAAGAGAAGTCCTATGCATAGCAGACATTAATATTCTTTTTGTTTTTTCTTGAGATATATTCAAAAATGGAGCATTTTTATTTTTTTTTTGAAAATGATTGAATAAAATCTGCAATTTACTGAGGTGTTTTTTGACTGCTTTTTCTGCATAATCTTGCATTCTTGCATCAATAGATGTATATATTTTTAATCCACTAGAATAAAGATTCAGTTTTTGTCCAGTTTTATTTTCATGTTCATCTAAAGTTTCTTGAATTTCTTTTTTTAAAAATTCACCATAATAAGTAAGCAATTCAAAATCTTTTTTTTGTATTTTAAAATTAATTTTTACAGGTTTTTCCAACTCTTTTTTATATTTAAATGGATTTAAAAGATTGTATTTCCTCATTTGAGATAAAACTAAATTTCTTTGTTTTTTTGCTCTTTTAGGATAATTTTTAGGATTATATAAAGAAGGATTTTCTAACATCCCAACCAATGTAGCACATTCTCCTAAATTAAGTTCAGAAACTTTTTTATTAAAATAAGTGTGAGCTGCTGTTTCTATTCCTTTTGCATTATATAAAAAATCAAATTTATTATAATACATCGTAATAATTTCTTCTTTAGTATAACGTTTCTCCAATTCAATAGCCATAACCCATTCTAAAAGTTTCTGATGAATTCTTTGTAATTTATTTTTTGCAGACGGTCCTGTAAAAAGAAGTTTTGCTAGTTGCTGAGAGATGGTACTCCCGCCTCCCTTTTTTCCTAGTGAAAGAATCGCTCTAAGAAGAGATTTAGCGTCAATCCCAGAATGATATTTAAAACGAATATCTTCTTTTGCTATTAAAGCATTAACAAGATCTTTAGGAAGTTGTTTATAAGTAATTAAAGTTCTATTTTCAGAAAAAAATCTTCCCAAAAGTATCCCATTAGAGTCATATACTTCCGATCCTATTTCCATAGCAGGATTCTCTATATCTTTAGTACTAGGCAAAGCTCCCAAATAACCTTTAGAAGCTGCATAAAAAATCAAAAAAATAGTACTTATTCCTATAAAAAATAAAAACCAAAAATAAAAAATAAATACATAAAAATAAGATTTTATACTCTTTTTATACACGTAAAAAATTTATTAGCATATAATAAACAATGTGAAAATTATATAGACAAATCTCTAAATGTTAATTCGGTTTTCTGAATGGGATTAATTGTTGATAACTCCTCTAAAGGAGGAGCTATTTGATTCTTTTTATTATTTTCTAAAATTTCTTTAATTTTTTTTACTCCTATTCTAAACCAAGTATTTGGATTATTAATATAAGAAAACCACATTTTCTTTTTGAAAACATCAATTTTCATACATTGAGCAATTCCCTTTTCTGTGTGAATTTTTTTGTTAAAATCCGGAAAATCTTTTAAAGAAGTTAAATAGGCATCTAATTCATAGTTAAGACAACATTTTAGCTTACTACATTGACCATTTAATTTTTGAATATTTATGGAAAGTTGTTGATATCTTGCAGAATTAGTAGTGACTATTTTAAAATTTTTTAACCAAGTAGAACAACAAAGTTCTCGACCACAAGAACCTATGCCTCCAATTTTTGCTGCTTCTTGTCTATATCCTATTTGACGCATTTCTATACGTGTGCGAAAATGAAAAGCTAATTCTTTAATTAATTTTCTAAAATCAACTCTATTTTCTGCTGTATAATAGAAAATAGCTTTTTCTCCATCTCCTTGATACTCTACTTCGCTAAGTTTCATAGAAAGATTTAAAGTTTTTACAATTTTTTTAGCTTTTGAAAGAGTTGAAAATTCCTTTCTCCTGAAAGATTTCCAAATATTGATTTCTTTATGTGTTGATTTTCTGTATATTTTTTTTAGAATGTCTATATTTTTATTTCT
This sequence comes from Blattabacterium cuenoti, assembly GCF_014252075.1. Classification (NCBI taxonomy): domain Bacteria; kingdom Pseudomonadati; phylum Bacteroidota; class Flavobacteriia; order Flavobacteriales; family Blattabacteriaceae; genus Blattabacterium; species Blattabacterium cuenoti. The sequence continues at coordinate 377,708 of NZ_CP059209.1, read as the reverse complement.
TACTTGTAATTTTACCAATTCTCCAGTTAAAATCACTGTTCCTATATCATATCCCATTCCTGATTTAGATTCTACAGTAACAATGTCTCCTTTACAAAGAAATATTTTTTCTTGATTTATAAAAAATTCTTTTCTATCATTTTTAAATTGTACTTCTACAAAATCATGTTTCTGATATTCAAAAGGAGATTGAATATTAGATAACCAATCAAATACATTCAGTTTTTTGCATTGTTTTTTTTGATAATTATTTTGAAAAAAAGATTGATCCTTCTTTTCACATTTATTTTTTAAACAATTAGAACATGATTTGTTCATTATCCTAATAACTTTTTATTAATAAAAAATTAAATTATATATAAATATATATGATCTAAAAAAATTATTATGAATAACAAAGAAAAAATAGCTATATTTCCTGGATCATTTGATCCCATAACTTTAGGTCATTATGATATTATTATTAGATCTTTAAATTTATTTGATAAAATAATTATAGCTGTTGGAAATAATTTTGAAAAAAAAAATATGTTTTCTCTTCAAAAGAGAAAAGAATGGATTCGAAAAACTTTTTTGAATTTTTCTCATAAACATAAAATAGAAATAGAATCATTTAATGGATTAACCATTTCTTTTTGTATAAAAAAAAAAGCTAAATTTTTGTTAAGAGGAATTCGAAATCAATTTGATTTTGAATTCGAAAAAGATATATTGTTTACTAATAAAAAACTAGAAAAAACAGATCTTATTGAAACTGTTTATCTCATTTCTTCTTATGAAAATTCTCATATTTGTTCTTACATTGTGAGAGACGTTATGAAAAATGGAGGGGACTATTCCATATTTGTTCCTTCTTCTGTGAGAATATAAAGAACAAATAAGAATTTTTTTTATTTTATTTTAATGCTTTCTTCAAAATATTTATTATCGATCCAATCAAGGATTATTTGTTTTTTTTCCATATTGATATCTATGAGTTTGACTTTGACTTTATCTCCTAAATGATAAACTTTTCTTTTTTTTTTCCCAATTATGCTATAATTATTTGAATTCAAAATATAAGTATCTTCTTTAATATCACATAATCTGACCATTCCCTCTGTTTGAAATAATAGGAGATCAATATAAACACTCCAATCAGTGAATCCAGTAATTATTCCATAAAATTCTTTTCCTAAAAATTTTTTGATATATTTTACTTGTATATATTTTAGAAATTCTCTTTCTACATCTATAGCTAAACGTTCTTTATTACTGCAATGTTGAGATTGTTTTTCATAAAATTCCATTTTTTTTAGTTTGTATGCATTTTCATTATTATGATTTTTTTGATTTATTGTTAGATAACAATGCAGTAATCGGTGTGCTATTATATCTGAATATCTTCTTATAGGAGAAGTAAAATGAGTATAATGAAGAAAAGATAATCCATAATGTCCTATATTTTTAGTAGAATATTTGGCTTTACTCATAGCACGAAGAATCAAATTTTCAATCATATTTTGTTCTGGTTTTCCTTTTATTTTTTTTAATAAACAATTAATGGAAGTTTTTAAATTTTTAAAATCTAAAAAGTAACCTAAAGGTTCTATAATTTTTTTTAGAAAAAAAATTTTTTGAAAATCTGGTTCATCGTGAATTCTGTAAATAAAAAGTTTATTAGATGTAACAAATTCTGAAATTTTTTGATTGGTTAACAACATAAATTCTTCTATTAAACGGTGTGCGTCATTGTTTTTTTCTAAATGTAAAGAAATTGGATTCTTTTTTTCATCTAAATGAAATTTAACCTCAACTTTTTCAAGATAAATAGATCCATTTTTTAATCTTTTTTTTGTTAATATTTTAGAGAATAAAAATAAAGTATAAATCTCTTCGTGAAAATCTCCTTTTTTTTTATCTATAATTTGTTGAACCTCTTCATATGTAAACCTTCTATCAGACCGTATAATGGTTTTTCCCAACCAACTTTTTAATATTTTTCCTTGATTGTCCATATTAAAAATATAGGAAAAACTTAATTTTTCTTCCATAGGCTGTAAAGAACAAAGATCATTTGATAATATTTTTGGAAGCATAGGAATGACTTTTCCTATAAAATAAATAGATGTAGCACGTGAATATGCTTCTTTATCTAATAAACTTCCTTCTTTTATATAATGAGAGACATCGGATATATGTACCCCAATTTCCCAAGTATTATCATTTAACTTTCTAATTGATAGTGCGTCATCAAAATCCTTTGCATCTAAAGGATCTATAGTGAAAGTATTAATATTTCTCAGATCTTTTCTAGTTTCTCTATCTGAAATTCTTTTTGAAGAAATTTTTTTAGCTTCATTTTCCACTTCTTTGGAAAATTCATATTGGATTCCATATTCTTCCAATAATGAAAAAACTTCAGTTTTATATTCTCCGGATTTCCCGAATATTTTTATAATTTTACCCAAAGGATTTTTGAGCTTTTTGGGCCATGATACGATTTGAACTAATACTTTATCATTGTGATGATATTTTTTCAATTTTTCATCATTTATTGGAATAAAGATATCTACATGAATACTGTTATTGTAAACTATGACAGATCCATATTTAGAGTTAGATTGAAGATTTATTTTTAATATTCCAATAAATTTTTGGGTTTTTCTTTTTATGATTTTTAATACTTCTCCTTCTATTTTTATTCCTTTTTTTTTATTTAATCTGATTTTAACAAAATCTCCTTCTAAGGCTCGGTTTGTTTTATTTTTTGGAATAAAAATATCTTTCTGAAATCCTTCCACATTAACAAAAGCATATCCATGGCTAGTGATATTAATGGATCCAGTAGAAAAATTTTTACAATGTTTTTTTTTTATTTTTTTTTCTGATTTCATGATAACATGTCTATCTATAAATAAAGCTAAAAAACTTACAATCTACAAGATTTTATCTAAAAAATTGTTTTTCATTTTTTTTATGAAATTTAGAAATTGGATATTATTTATTATATTTGCAATGATCCGTTTTTTTACTTATATAAATAATAAAATAAATAACTCTAAGATGACAGGTAAACGTATATTATATGTTTCTTCAGACTTATTTCCTTTTTCTTCAGAAAATCCAATATCTTTATCGGTTTTAAAAGCCTCTAAATTTATGCAATCAATAGGAAACGATGTACGTTTATTTATGCCTCGTTTTGGAGTGATAAATGAAAGAAGACATCAATTACATGAAGTCATTCGTTTGTCAGGAATGAATTTAGTTATTAATGATATAGATCAACCTTTATTGATAAAAGTAGCCTCTATTCCTGATGCAAGATTGCAAGTTTATTTTATAGATAATGAAGAATATTTTAAAAGAAAAGCTATATATGAAGATGAAAAAGGAATTTTTTTTCAAGATAATGACGAAAGAGCTTTGTTTTTTACAAAAGGAATTTTAGAGACTGTAAAAAAATTAAATTGGAAACCTGATATAATCCATATATATGGATGGATTAGTTCTTTTATTCCTTTGTACATTAAAAATTTTTATAAAAATGATCCTGTATACCAAAATACAAAAATAGTTGTATCTATCTATAATAAGCCTTTTCAAGGCGATTTAAATAAAGACATTCTTAAGAAAGTAAAATTTGATGGTATTAAATCTAGAAAATTAAAATTGTTAGAAAATCCGAATTACTTTAATTTGACAAAATTATGTATGTATTTTTCAGACGCTATAATAAAAGGAGATCTTTATTTTCCTCAAGAAATAGAAGATTATATAAAAATAAATAAATTGTTAGTGTTAAAATATTACCCTGTAGAAAAAATAGAAACCGTTTATCAACAATTTTATAAAGAAACTGTTTTAGAACAGATTAATTAATATTTTTTATAGATAAAAACTTCTAATTTTATCAGTTAGAATGTGTGGTATAATTGGTTATTTGGGTTATAGAGAAGCTTATCCTATTCTCATTAAAGGATTAAAGAAATTGGAATACCGAGGATATGACAGTTCTGGTATTGCTATTTTTTATGAAAATGGATATAGTTTATGTAAAACAAAAGGGAGAGTTTGTGAATTGGAGAAAAAAATATCCTCTTACAAGATAAAAACAAGTGGAACAACTGGAATAGGTCATACAAGATGGGCTACACATGGAATTCCAGATGATTTGAATGCTCATCCTCATGTTTCTAATTCCAATGATTTGATTATGATTCACAACGGAATCATAGAAAATTATCATGCAATTAAAATCATTTTATTAAAAAATGGTTTTACTTTTAAAAGTGAAACAGATACAGAAGTTCTTTTAAATTTGATTGAATATATTAAGAAAGAAAATAAATTATCTTTAGAAGAAGCTGTAAGAATTTCTTTAAATGAGATAGTGGGAGCTTATTCCATTGCTATTGTGGATAAATCTCATCCGGAAACAATTATTATTGCAAAATTAGGAAGTCCTCTTGCGTTAGGAATTAATGATAAGGAATTTTTTATTGCATCTGACCCTATTCCTTTCATAGATTACACAAAAAATGCTATTTATTTGAAAGATGGAGAAATGGCTATTCTTAGAAAAGGAAAAGAATTAGATTTGAGAAAAATTTTAGATAATCATAGATTATATCCAATTATTAAAAGACTTCAAATAAATTTGAAAAAAATAGAAAAAGGAGAATATAAATATTTCATGCTAAAAGAAATATATGAGCAACCAAAAACAATTTTGGATACCTTACGTGGAAGATTATTAATTTCAGAAAAAATAATTTGTATTGATGGAATTGAATCTAATAAAGATATTTTTATTAATGCTAAATCTATAACTATAGTAGCGTGTGGGACTTCATGGCATGCTGGTTTAATAGGGGAATATCTATTAGAGGAACTTGCTCGTATTCCAGTGGAAGTAGAATATGCTTCAGAATTTAGATATAGGAATCCTATTATAGAAAAAAAAGATGTGATTATTGTGATTTCTCAATCAGGAGAAACAGCCGATACTTTAGCTGCTTTAAAGTTGGCAAAAAGTAAAGGGGCTTTTGTTTTTGGTATTTGTAATGTAGTAGGATCGTCCATTGCAAGAAATGTAGATGCTGGTGCTTATACTCATGCAGGACCTGAAATTGGAGTTGCGTCTACAAAATCTTTTACTGCACAAATTACGGTTCTTGTTTTATTAGCTTTAAAAATAGGAAAATACAGATCATCTATAAATGATAATCGTTATAAATGTTTGTGTCATGAACTTGGATTAATTCCAGAAAAAGTTAATCATACTTTGAAAATAGATAATTCTATAAGAAAAATTTCCGAAGTCTATCAGAATGTAAATAATTTTCTTTATTTAGGTAGAGGAATTAATTTTCCAGTCGCTTTAGAGGGGGCTTTAAAATTAAAAGAAATATCCTATATTCATGCAGAAGGTTATCCTGCAGCAGAAATGAAACATGGTCCTATAGCCTTGATTGATGAAAATATGCCAGTAGTTATTATTGCGACAAAAAAAGGATGTTATGAAAAAATAGTAGGGAATATTCAAGAAATTAAAGCTAGAAAAGGGAAGATAATAGCTATAGTTAATGAAGGAGATATTCAAGTAAGTATGTTAGCTGATTATGTTATTAAAGTTCCAGAAATATCGGAAGAACTAAGTCCCTTAGTAACTGTTATTCCTCTTCAATTATTAGCTTATCAAATAGCTTATATCCGAGGAGAAAATGTTGATCAACCAAGAAATTTGGCGAAATCAGTAACAGTAGAGTAAAAGTAAGAAGGTTTTTTAACATGAGTAAAGAAATTTTTAGGAATAGAACGCAAGAAGTTTAAATAAGATATGTCCATTTTTCTACTAATGAGTAATTTATAATTAGCGAAAGAAAAAATATTCAATATTTTAGTGTGTTTAGTTTTTTGATATATTTTTCTAAAGCCATGGACATAGAAGGAAATTCTGGCGTTGGTACTTTTATATCTATTTTTAATCCTGCTTTAGCGGCAGCATCTAAAGTGTTTTTTCCAAAAGTCGCAATTTTTATACCTTTTTGATCAAATTTAGGAAAATTTTCAAACAAAGATTTGATTTCTGCTGGACTGAAAAAGACCAAAATATCATAGCATATGTGTTTTAAATCAGATAAATCACTGGAATTGGTTTTATATAATATAGCTCTTTTCCAAAAAAGATTTAGTTTATTTAACATGTTTGGAATTTCCGGTTTTAAAATATCTGAAGAAGGTAAAAGAAATTTTTCTTTTGGATGTTTCTTTATATAGGGTATTATATCTTGAAATGATTTATTTCCAATATGAATTTTCCTTTTTCTATAGACAATGTACTTTTGTAAGTAATAAGCAATTGTTTTTGTCTGACAGACGTATCTCATAGAGATTGGAACTTTAAAACGCATAGATTCCGCTAATCTGAAATAATGATCTACAGATTTTTTACTTATAAAAAGAACTACAGTAAAATCAGAAAAATTTATTTTTTGTTTTCTTACATCACTAGACGATGCTCCTTTGACTTCTATAAAAGATCTAAAATCGATTTTTACATTTTTGTTTTTACTGAGTTCTAAGTATGGGGAATCAGAGCCCCCTGTGAGAGGTTGTGAAATAAGAATGTTATTTATCTTCATCTCTATTTTTTCAGTAAGTTTTATGATTTAAATTCGCAAATTTATACAGAAAATTAATATAAAAAAAGTAGTGATATATTTCGTGTGAAATAAGGATTAGATTTTTATGAAAAAAAAAGGCACAGAGCGGAATCGAACCGCTATAAAAGGTTTTGCAGACCCCTGCCTCACCACTCGGCCACAGTGCCTAAGATATAAAAATTTTAGTCATCTAAAATAACACAAACTCTATCTACGTCTCCTTGTAGTGGAGGATTTTCTTTACAAATTTTTACTTTTATATGTTTTATTATAAATTCTTTATATTTTTTTCTAATTCTTTGAATTATTCTTTGTGCTAAATGTTCTATTAGTTTAGAATTAATCTTCATTTCCTCTTCCACAAGATAATATAAATGAACATAATCAACAGTTTTTGATAAATCGTCATGAATGGAAGCTTGATTAAGATTTAATTCGATTTCTATGTTAGTAGTATAATGAGAACCAACACATTTTTCTTCAGGCATACATCCATGATATCCAAATAATCTGATATTTTCTAGGATTATTTTACCCATGAAAATTATTTACAATTTTATTATAATTTTCTTCTACTTTTTTCCAATTAATAATATTCCAAAAAGAAGAAATGTAGTCTAAACGACGATTTTGATATTGTAAATAATAAGCATGTTCCCAAACATCTAATCCTAATATAGGAGTTCCTTCACAGCCTATTCCAGACATAATAGGATTATCTTGATTTGCTGTAGAACAAATTGACAATTTGTTTCCTTTTACACATAACCAAGCCCATCCTGAACCAAAACGATTAGATGCGGCAGTAGAAAATTGATTTTTAAAAGATTCAAAAGAATTGAAATTTTTTAAAAAAACTTCATTTAGAAATGTACTAGGGTCTGTATACTCTGAATGAGGAATTAATATCTCCCAAAAAAGATTATGATTATAAAAACCTCCACTATTATTACGTACTGCTGGAGTTTCCATACATGCTCTTCTTAGAATTTCTTCTATAGTAATATTCATCATTTCTGTTCCAGAAATAGATTGATTCAAATTGTTTGTATAAGAGGCATGATGTTTATTATAATGAATTTCCATAGTTTTTCGATCTATATAAGGTTCAAAATCCTTATATGAATAAGATAATTTTGGAAGTTTAAATGACATAATTTTTTCTTTTATTAATATGAGAAACACAAATATAATTAAAAACTTTATTTTTATTATGTGTTTATAATAGCTTTTATTCCAGGAAGTATTTTATTTTTCAAACTCTCTAACAAAGCTCCTCCTCCGGTAGATAAATAACTGATTTTTTTATCACATTTTTCCATTTTTAGTGAGGAAATAGAATCGCCGCCTCCCACTAAAGAAAAAGCTCCTTTTTCAGTTACTTTTGCAATTTTTTTTGCTATAGATTTGGTTCCTAAAGAAAAATTAGCTAATTCGAAAACTCCTACTGGTCCATTCCATAAAATGGTTTTTGATTTTTCTATAATATTGCAAAAGTTTTTTATAGAAGAAGGGCCTATATCTAACCCCATCCATCCATTTGGAATAGAATCAATAGGAGAAATTTTAGTATTCGATGTGTTTTCGAATGAATCAGAAATAACAACATCTTTTGGAAAAGACAAAATATTTTCTTTGTTTTTTTCTTTACACTTATCAAGAATATTTTTTAATATTTTTTCAATTTTTTTATCTTTTTCAAGAAAAGAGTTTCCTATTTCCCCCCCCTTCATTTTGATAAAAGGATAAGACATTGCTCCTCCTATTAATATATGATCTGCGAAATCAATGAGATTTTCAATAATTTCAATTTTTGAAGAAATTTTTGATCCTCCCAATAAAACTGTAATTGGTTTTTCTCCTTTTCCTGAAAAAAATTTCTTCAAAAATTGAAATTCTTTTTGCATAAGAAGTCCTATACATTTTTTTTCTCCAAAAAATTTAGGAAGAACAGTAATAGAAGTATGTAAACGATGAGAAACTCCAAAAGCATCATTTACATAAATATTTCCTAATTTTGATAATTGAAAAGCAAAATTTTCATTTTCCTCTTCTTCTTCTTTGTGAAAACGAAGATTTTCCAATAATAAAATTTCACCATTTTTTAATTCACTAACTTTTTTTTCAACTTTTTCTCCTATGCAATCCTCATAAAATTTTACAGGAAATTTCAATTTTTTGGATAAAAAAGAAGTTAAAAATTTTAAGGAATAAATTTGAGAAGGGATCCCTTTAGGTCTTCCAAAATGAGAAATAAGGACTATTCTTCCTTTTCTAGAAATAATATTTTGAATAGTAGGAAGACTAGATTGAATACGAGTGTCATCTGTTATTTGATGATATTTATCTACAGGAACATTAAAATCTACTCTAATTAATACTATTTGATCTTTGAAATCAAAATCATCAATAGTTTTTATATCCTCTAACATTTTATGTAAAAAGTTTTATTTACAAAGTTAATATTTCAATTTAAAATTTTTAAACGTATATTTATTTGTATCTTTTTTCGCAAAAATTTTATGAGAATAGCAATAGGATCTGACCATACAGGCGTGTATTACAAATCCTTGATAAACAATTTTTTAACAGAAATAGGATACGAAATTAAAGATTTTGGATTTTCCAAATATGGAGAAAAAGTTGATTATCCTGATTTTATTCATCCTACAGCTGAATTTGTAGAAAATGGAAAGGCGAATTTTGGGATTATTATATGTGGAAGTGGAAATGGGGCGGCTATGACTGCTAATAAATATAAAAAAATTCGTGCTGCTTTGGTATGGAAAAAAGAAGTTGCTTTTTTAGCAAGAAAACATAATAACGCTAATGTTATCAGTCTCCCTGCACGTTTTTTAGATGAAAATGAGGTTTTGGAAATTATAGAAACATTTTTAAGAACCGATTTTGAAGGAGGAAGACATAGAATCAGAATAAATAAAATACCAATAATTTATAATCCTCAGTAGCTCAGTTGGTTTAGAGCACCTGACTGTTAATCAGGGAGTCGCTGGTTCGAGTCCAGCCTGAGGAGTTTTTCGGGGTGTAGCTCAGATTGGTTAGAGTCCACGTCTGGGGGGCGTGTGGTCGCTGGTTCAAGTCCAGTCACCCCGATTTTATTTATCCGTAGATAAAATTAGAAACTAGTTGAATTGCTTTTTTCTTTGTTTGAAATAAATCTATGTTAAACAGAACAAAATCAAATAATTTTGCATAACTATTTTCTTTTTCTACTTTGTTTAAACGTGTGTTTATTTGTTTATCCGATAGATCAGAATTTCTCATTATAAGTCTTTCTTTTAGAATTTTTATTGAATTGACCATAATAAATATAGATAGAGAATTATTGGGATATTGTTTTTTTAAATTTAACCCTCCTTTTACATCTACGTCAAACAAAACATGTTTGTTTGATCTAAAAATTTTTGAAATTTCGTTCTTTAAGGTTCCATAAAATAATTTAGGATAAACTTCTTCCCACTCTGCAAATTGATTTTTTTTGACTTTATAAATGAAACTATTCACGGATATAAAATAATAATCTTTTCTATTTTTTTCATTCTTTCGAATTGATCGTGTGGTACATGATACAGAAAATTTTAAATCTGGAAATTTTGAAAGTAAATAATGTGAAATAGTAGTTTTTCCAGATCCAGAGGAACCTGATAAAATGATCATTTTTCTTTTTTTCATTATCTGATTAATTTACTAACTTTGTTTTTATGATAATGGAAAATTAAATTTTTATAGAAATTCATATGAAACTAGGAATAGTTGGTGTTACAGGATTGGTTGGACGTGTAATGGTAGATGTTTTAGAAAAAACAAATTTTCCAATTAAAAAATTATATTTTTCTGCTTCTGAAAAATCTATAGGGAAAGAATTCTTTTTCAAGAAAAGAACATATAAGATTATTAGTTTACATGATTTATTTTTAAAAAAACCGAATATTGTTTTATTTTCAGCAGGTTCAAGTATATCAAGAGAATGGGCTCCAAGATTTGAAAAAGTAGGATCAAAAATTATAGATAATTCTTCTGCGTGGAGAATGGATCCTGAAAAAAAATTGATTGTCCCTGAAATTAACGCTTCTTCTTTAGAAAAAAAAGACAACATTATTGCTAACCCTAACTGTTCTACAATACAACTGGTAATGGTTTTATTTCCATTGCATATAGAATACAAAATTCAGAGAGTGGTTATCTCTACTTATCAGTCAGTAACAGGTACAGGAAAAAAAGCTTTGAATCAATTAAATCAAGAAAAAGAAGGAGCTTCTAATATCCATAAAATATATCCGTATTCTATTTATCAAAATGTTTTACCTCATTGTGATTCTTTTACAGAAAATAATTATACAATAGAGGAAATGAAACTTATCAAAGAAACAAAAAAAATAATCAATGATCAGAACATAGCTATTACAGCAACAGCTGTCCGTGTTCCCGTTATAGGAGGGCACTCAGAAAGTGTAAATATTACATTTCAAAAAAAACCTAGTGTAGATCGTATTTCTGAAATTTTATCTAAAACAAAAGGAATAGTTGTTCAAGATGATCCCCAAAAAAATATTTATCCTATGCCATTATATGCACACGGAAAAGATGAAGTATTTGTAGGTAGAATACGAGAAGATTTTTCATTTCAAAATTCTATAAATATATGGATAGTATCTGATAATCTTCGTAAAGGAGCTGCAACAAATGCTGTTCAAATTGCAGAATATTTGATAAATAAAAAATATGTTTAGCAATTTTTTTCAATGATAATAGTGTATTCTCCTAATATTTTTTTTACATTTTCATAATGTAAAATCATTTTTTCTATATTTCCTCTTAATATATCTTGAAAAAATTTGGAAATTTCTTTGCATACCACAATATTTCTTTTTAATCCGAAAAAATATTTTATATCATTCAATGTTCGTAACAGTCTATGAGGAGATTCATAAAGTACAATAGTTCTATTTTCTTTAGAAAGATATTCTAATTTAATTTTTCTTTTTTTCTTAGGTAAAAAACCAATAAAAGTGAATTCATTAATAGATAGTCCTGAATTAACTAACGCTGGAATTAAAGCTGTAGGTCCAGGTAAACATTCTACAGAAATAGAAGCTTTTATACAAGATTTGATTAATAAAAAACCTGGATCGGATATGCTTGGAGTTCCTGCATTGGATATTAATGCTAATTTTTTTCCTTTCTTAATTTCCTTTACAAGATGAGGAATTATTTTATGTTCATTTCGAATATGATATTTATTTATTTGATTTTTAATATTATAGAAATCAAACAATTTTTTGGAAACTTTATAATTTTCTACTAAAATAACATCCACTTCTTTCAAGATTCGTAATCCTCTGAAAGTAAAATCTTCTAAATTTCCTATAGGAGTAGGAACTATATATAACATAGTCAAATTTAAAAAAATTGTGAAAAAAAAGATATTGTAAATTCATTTTTTATAAGATAAAAAACCATAACTTCTTCTATGCAGTTATAAAATTCTCAAATTTATTACATTACACCTGCATTAAGTTGATAAAGATTTCGAATCAATAAATAAAATTATGTAAAACATCTGTTTTAAGATTTCATCATCAAATAAAATAGTTAATAATTTGTATTCGTAATAATAGTTTTATGCATTAAAAAATTAATTAATGCTGATGAAATAAATAAAAATGAGAGGTAAACAATATATATTTAGAAGCCGTTTAGTATCTGGAGATATCATATTTAAATATGATTTAAATGGGTTTTTAAGAGAAGTTATTTTTCCTGAAAGACTTTCTTTATCTCATTATGTATGGATTGGTAAATATTTACCTTATAATGAATCTATAATTAATAAAATGAGAAATTCAAAAGCTGCTTTTTCTATTGAAGAAGTTCCTACAGATTTATCTTTTAATCGTTTTTGGACAGATTATAAATATAAAGTAGGAAAAAAAAGAATGGCTGAAAATATATGGAATAGAATGTCATTATCTGATAGAGTTAAAGCTTTATCTTATATTCCCAAATATTTAGATCATGTTAAACGGACAGGACATGATCAAGCTTATCCTACTACTTATTTAAATCAAAGATATTTTGATAGCTAAAGTTTCAAGATTAAGATCAATTAAATTTTCTGTTTTCAATTATAATTTTAATAGCTTGTTCTAATTCTAGATTTAATGAATTAAAAAATGTTTTTTCTTCAATTGGAATAGATTTTTTTTTATGTTTAATATAAATGTTGTATTTATTTATTTTCAATAAAACCTCTTCTTCTTCAAAAAAACCCAAAAATTTAGGTAATTCAAGAATTTTTAAAGCCTCTGAAAGTGAAATCAAACTTATTTTTTGGTTATTTAATAAAGGAGAAAATTTAGGTTTATCTTTATCTTTAAATTCTCCCATTTGAACAACTGGTCCAAATTTAGCTATTCTTGCAAAAACTTTCCTATTTGATTTAGGATCTATTCCAAGAAAACGTTCTTTATGAATTTTATCCACATACTTTTTTACATATTGTATTTTTTTATGGAATCCATCGTAAAAATTTTTAAGAATATCAATCCAAGATTTTCTTCCTTGTGCTATATCATCAAAGTTTTTTTCTAAATTTGCTGTAAAATCATAATCTACTATATTATCAAAGTTTTTTTTCAAAAAATTAGTGGTTAAAATACCTATTTCTGTAGGGATAAATTTATTTTTTTCTATTTCAGTGATTTCTTCATCATTTTCAATGATAGAATTCTCTTTTAAAAGGAAACTTTTACGTGTTTCTATTTTTTTCAGAATTTTTTGTATGTTTACATAATTTCTTTTCTGAATTGTAGATATAATAGGAACATAAGTGGAAGGTCTTCCTATTCCTAGTTTTTCTAAATTTTTCACTAAAGAGGCTTCATTATATCTGTACAGAGAAGTTGAAACAATTTGTTTTGCTATAATTTCCTTTCTCTGTAAAGAAGAACCTTGTTCAATTTCTAAAATATTAGATTTTTCTTTTTTATCTTGATTTATCATTTTCATAAATCCATCAAACAAAATAGTTTTTTTTGTACAAATAAAAAAATGTTTTAAATGAGAAGATTGAATATAAAAATCTTTCTTTTCAATAATAGAATCACTCATTTGCCCCATGATGGTACGTTCCCATATAAGTTTATAAAGACGTTTTTGGAAGACATCTAGGTTTTCTAGATAATTTTTTTCATTATCATAGTTGATAATAGTAGGATGAATAGATTCGTGAGCTTCTTGAGAAAATTTTTTCTTTTTGGAGAATTCTTTTATGGATAAATACTTTTCTCCATATGAGGAAAGTATGAAATTTTTTATTTCTGATAAAATATTATTTGATAAATTTGTACTATCTGTACGGATATACGTAATAAATCCTTTTTCATACAATTTTTGTGCTAAAAACATAGTTTTTGATATAGAAAAATTTAATCTTTTATAAGATTCTTGTTGTAAAGAAGAAGTTGTAAATGGAGCAGGAGGACACTTTCTCTCATTTTTGAGAATAATTTTTTTTATTAGAAAAGAGCTATTGATACATGATGTCATCATGTTTATTATTTGTTTTTTATTTTCAATTTTCTTCTCTAATTTTGCATTAAAAACTATATTTTTTACGTTTGTAAAAACTCCATATATTTGATAAGTAGGTATGGGAATGGAATTTTGAATTTTTTGTTCTCGCTCTACTATAAGTTTGACAGCTGCAGATTGAACTCTACCTGCTGAAAGCCCTTTTTTTACTTTTTTCCATAAGATAGGGGATAATTGAAATCCCACTATTCTATCTAAAATCCTTCTTGCTTGTTGAGCATAAACTAAATTATAGTTAATAGATCTGGGATTTTCTATAGCATGAAAAATTGCTTTTTTCGTAATTTCGTGAAAAACTATTCTTCTGTACTTTTTATCAGGAATATTAAATATTTTATAAATTTGATAAGCAATAGCTTCTCCTTCACGATCTTCATCTGAAGCGAGCCAAATTATTTTGTGTTCTTTTATTAATATTTTAAGATTTTTAACTACTTTTTTTTTTTATATAAAAAAACGTAATTAGGTTTAAAATTCTCTTTTATTTGAATTCCTATTTCCTTTTCTGGAAGATCTATAAGATGTCCATAACTAGATACTACATGATAATTTTCTCCCAAGAACATTTGTATGGTATGAGCTTTAGTTGGAGATTCTACAATAACTAAGTTTTCTTTCATTTAAAAAATTTTTATTGATTTCTTTCAATAATAAAATTAACCATTATTTTCAATGATTCTTTAATGGTTCCTTCTGGATAAATTTCTAAAATTTTTAGAGCTTCGTTACGGAATTTTATCATTTTTTGAGTAGCATATTCTAATCCTCCATATTTTTTGACGTAATAAATTATTTTGTGTCTTTTATTTTCGTCATAATTTTTTATGGAATTTAATATACATTTTTGATCTTCTTTAGAAGCTTTTTTGATAGTGTAAATAAGTGGAAGTGTTATTTTTTTTTCTCTTAAATCAATTCCTATAGGTTTTCCTGTAAAATTATTACTTTTTTCTTCATAGTCAAATAAATCATCTTTTATTTGAAAAGCGATTCCGGTAAAGATCCCAAATTCTCTCATTTTCAATGCTGTTTTTTTATCTGCATTTACTGAAAGTGCTCCACATTCACAAGAAGCAGATATTAGACTTGCTGTTTTGTGATAAATAATTTGATTGTAAATTTCTTCGGTAATATTTAAATTTTTAGATTTTTCTATTTGTAATAGTTCTCCTTCACTCATATCCTTAATAGTCTTACAAATTATTTTAAGAAGATCATAATAATTGTTTTCTGTTGCTAACAAAAGACTTTTAGAAAGAAAGTAATCTCCTATTAAAACAGCTATTTTATTTTTCCATATAGCATTAATAGAAAAAGAACCACGACGAAGAGAACTATTATCTATGACATCATCATGAACAAGTGTAGCAGTGTGTATTAATTCTATTAAACAAGCAGTATGATATGTTTTTTTTCGTATTGTTCCCAACATTTTAGCTATTAAGAAAACAAATATGGGGCGAATTAGTTTTCCTTTTCTATGAATAATATAATGAGTTATTTGTTCTATGATAGTTACATTGCTTTTGAGTATGTTGAAAAATTGTTTTTCGAATTCTTTTATTTCTTTTTTTATAGGATCTTTTATTTTTTCCAGAACTATTTTCATAATTTCATAATGAAATATTATGATTTTTGATTTTCATAATCTATAAAATTAACATAGCGTCTCCATAAGAATAGAATCTATATTTTTCTTGAATTGCTATTTGATATGCTTTCATTATCAAATCAAATCCTGAAAAAGCAGCTGTCATCATAAGTAATGTAGATTTCGGCATATGAAAATTTGTAATCATAGAATTAGCTATACTAAAATTATAAGGAGGAAAAATAAATTTATTAGTCCATCCAGAAAAAGGATTTAGATTTTTATTAGAAGAAACAGAACTTTCTATAGCTCGCATAGAAGAAGTTCCCACAGCACAAACTCGTTTTTTTTTTTGTATAGTATGATTTATAACGTTACATGTTTCCTCGTTTATAAAACATTTTTCAGAGTCCATTTTGTGTTTTGATATGTCTTCTACTTCCACAGGTAGAAAACTTCCCAATCCTAAATGGAGAGTTATTTCTACTAAATTTACTCCTTTTATTTCTAATTTTTTTAATAAATGTTTGGAAAAATGTAATCCTGCTGTAGGGGCAGCTACAGAACCTTCTTTTTTTGCATATACAGTTTGATAACGTTCTTCATCATTTTTTTCTGGTTGTCTATCAATATATTTTGGAAGAGGAGTTTTTCCTAATTCTTTTATTTTTTTTATAATCTCCTCATGAGTTCCGTTAAAATGAAGTTGTAAAATCCTTCCTCTGGAAGTTGTATTATCTATAACTTCTCCTGTTAGTCCATATCCAAAATTTAATTTATTTCCCACTCTTACCTTTCTTGCAGGATCGACCAAAACGTCCCAAGTTCTATCTTTGGAATCTAATTCTCTAAGTAAAAAAACTTCTATTTTAGCCTCTGTTTTTTCTTTATTTCCAAATAATCTTGCAGGAAAAACTTTAGTATTATTAAGAATAAGAGAATCTCCTTCTTCAAAATACTGATACAAATCTTTAAAAAATTTATGTTCTATTTTTTTGTTTTTTCTGTGAATAACCATTAATTTGGATTCATCTCTTTCTTGAGAAGGGTATTTTGCAAGAAGATTCAAAGGATATCCAAAATCAAAATCTGAGGTTCTCATATTAATTTAATAGATAAGTAATTTTATGCTTGTATAAAATTAGATTATTTTTTTTTTCAATAAAAAATATATATATTCTTTTTTTTTCAAAAAAAACGTATACTTGTATTTATTGATAATAACATTTATTGTTCTTTGTATAAGAAAGCTTCTAGACCTGATATTTTAGGATTTTTAATAAGGTTTTGCGTCTTTGATATTAATTTTTACAACGGAGAGTTTGATCCTGGCTCAGGATGAACGCTAGCGACGGGCTTAACACATGCAAGTCGAGGGGCAACATGAAATCTATGTTACTATGTAGATTTTGATGGCGACCGGCGTACGGGTGCGTAACACGTATGTAACCTACCTTTTGCTAGAAGATAGCCTGAGGAAACTCGGATTAATATTCTATAATATAATGAAATCGCATGATTTTATTATTAAAGCAGAAATGCGGCAAAAGATGGGCGTGCGTCCGATTAGTTAGTTGGTGGGGTAATGGCTTACCAAGACCATGATCGGTAGGGGGCCTGAGAGGGTGATCCCCCACACTGGTACTGAGATACGGACCAGACTCCTACGGGAGGCAGCAGTGAGGAATATTGGTCAATGGAGGAAACTCTGAACCAGCCACGTCGCGTGCAGGAAGAATGCCTTACGGGTTGTAAACTGCTTTTGTTTAGGAATAAAAATTCTTACGTGATAAGAATTATGAATGTACTATACGAATAAGTGTCGGCAAACTCCGTGCCAGCAGCCGCGGTAATACGGAGGACACAAGCGTTATCCGGATTTATTGGGTTTAAAGGGTGCGTAGGCGGTTTATTAAGTCAGTAGTGAAATGTTGCAGCTCAACTGTTAAAATTGCTATTGATACTGGTAGACTTGAGTGAGATTGGAGTAGCTGGAATGTGTGGTGTAGCGGTGAAATGCATAGATATCACACAGAACACCGATCGCGAAAGCAGGTTACTAAATCTATACTGACGCTGAGGCACGAAAGCGTGGGGAGCAAACAGGATTAGATACCCTGGTAGTCCACGCCGTAAACGATGATCACTAGTTGTTGGATTTTTTTTCAGTGACTAAGCGAAAGTGATAAGTGATCCACCTGGGGAGTACGGTCGCAAGACTGAAACTCAAAGGAATTGACGGGGGCCCGCACAAGCGGTGGAGCATGTGGTTTAATTCGATGATACGCGAGGAACCTTACCAAGGTTTAAATGTACTACGAATAAGCTAGAAATAGTTTAGTCTTCGGACGGAGTACAAGATGCTGCATGGTTGTCGTCAGCTCGTGCCGTGAGGTGTTGGGTTAAGTCCCTCAACGAGCGCAACCCTTATTGTTAGTTGCCAGCGAGTAATGTCGGGGACTCTAGCAAGACTGCCGACGTAAGTCGAGAGGAAGGTGGGGATGACGTCAAATCATCACGGCTCTTATACCTTGGGCTACACACGTGCTACAATGGTCGGTACAAAGGGTCGCTACTGAGCAATCAGAAGCTAATCTCTAAAAGCCGATCTCAGTTCGGATTAGAGTCTGCAACTCGACTCTATGAAGTTGGAATCGCTAGTAATCGCATATCAGCCATGATGCGGTGAATACGTTCCCGGGCCTTGTACACACCGCCCGTCAAGCCATGGAAGTCGGGGGGACCTGAAATCGGTGACCGTAAAAGGAGCTGCTTAAGGTAAAATCGATAACTGGGGCTAAGTCGTAACAAGGTAGCCGTACCGGAAGGTGCGGCTGGAACATCTCTTTTTTCAGAGTATTTTAATCTTGTTAAATTCTGTGAATTAGTCTAGAAGTATATTTATATATTCAACAAAAATAAAGTTAGAGGAGAGAGATTGGTATTTATATAAATTATATATCAGTCTCGTAGCTCAGACGGTTAGAGCGCTACACTGATAATGTAGAGGTCCGCGGTTCAATTCCGCGCGAGACT